>NZ_JBFBDO010000038.1:0-65371 GCF_040683335.1 Kitasatospora sp. NPDC093806 | reverse complement strand
CTGCGCCGCCGCACCGGCAGCGTCGGCCTCGGCGGCAAGGGCCAGTTCGTCCGGCTCAGCGCCCTGGACTCGCTCACCGCCGGAAGAATGCGCTTTTCCGCCCCCTCCCGGCGGACCGAGGATGGCGGGCGAACCAGTCCGCCGGGAGGAATCCGTGTCGCCCGCCCCGTCCGTCCAGTCACCCGCCGCCGTCCCTGCTGCTGCTGCCGCTGCCGCCGTCCGGCCACCGGTCGACACCGGCCTGCTGCCGCTCACCGCCGAGGTCCGCCCCGGCGGCCTCGCCGTCGGCGGCGTGCTGCTCACGGACCTCGCCCGCCGGTACGGCACCCCGCTCTTCGTCTACGACGAGGAGGACCTGCGCCGACGCTGCCGGGAGGCCGTCGCCGCCTTCGGACCGGGCAACGTCGCCTACGCCTCCAAGGCCTTCCTCTGCACCGCGATGGCCCGCCTTGCCGCGGAGGAGGGACTGCTGCTGGACGTCGCCTCCGGCGGCGAACTGCGGGTCGCCCGCCACGCCGGCGTGGCCCCGGACCGGATCGTGCTGCACGGCAACAACAAGAGCGAGGCCGAGCTGCGCACCGCGCTCTCGATCGGCGTGCGGCACATCGTGGTGGACAGCTTCGACGAGCTGGACCGGATCGAACGCCTGGTGGCCGTCGAGGGCCTGCCGCCCGCGCGGATCCAGCTGCGGGTGGCGCCGGGCGTGGCGGCCGGTGCCCACGAGGCCATCCGGACCGGCGGGCACGACTCGAAGTTCGGCTTCGGCCTGGCCGACGGCACCGCCGCGGCCGCCGTCCGCCGGGCCGCCGCCTCGTCCGCCGTCCGGCTGGAGGGTGTCCACGCGCACGTCGGCTCGCAGGTGCTCGACCCGGCCGAACTGGCCGACGGCGCCGCCGCGCTGGCCCGGTTCGCGGTGGACGCGGGCGTGGCCCGGCTGACCGTGGGCGGCGGCCTCGGGGTGGCGTACCTGACGGGGCAGCGCGCGCCGTCCTTCGCGGTCTGGGCGGACCGGGTGCGGGCGGCGGTCCGGGGCGCGGGCTGGACCGGGGAGGTCGGCGTCGAACCGGGCCGCTCGATCACCGCCCGGGCCGGACTGACGCTCTACCGGGTCGGCACGGTCAAGCGGATCGCCGGCGTCCGGACGTACGTCAGCGTGGACGGCGGGATGAGCGACAACCTGCGCCCGGCGCTGTACGGCGCGCGCTACGAGGCGTTCCTGCCGCGCTGCCCGGAGGCGCCCCGGCCGCTCCGCGCCCGCCTGGTCGGGAAGCACTGCGAGAGCGGGGACGTCCTGCTCGACGACGCCGCCCTCCCCGCCGACCTCCGGATCGACGACGTGCTCGCCACCCCGGTCACCGGTGCCTACGGCTACGCGATGGCGTCCAACTACAACAAGCTGCCGCGCCCGGCCGTGGTCTTCGTCCGGGACGGCGCCGCCCGCCTGGTCGTCCGCCGGGAGACCGAGGAGGACCTGCTCCGCCTCGATGTGGACGCGGATGTGGACGCGGACGCGGGGGCCAACGCCGGTCCGGGCGCGGGCGCGGGCGCCGACACCGCCTGGGACTCCGCGTCCGCGGCCGGTTAGGAATATGTCGACCGGTCTACATATCTCGCGTCGAATATGTAGACCGGTCTACATGCCGGGGCCTGAATATGTAGACCGGTCTACCGATGCGGAATCACTGGACCGGTCTACATAAAATGCCGCCCGGAGCGATGACCTACCCTGGCCCGATGCTGAACAGCGCCCGTCTGCTCGTCCTGCTGGAGATCGCCCGGCGGGGCACCATCGTGGCGGCGGCGCAGGCGCTGCACCTCAGCCCGTCCGCCGTCTCCCACCAGCTCGCCCGCCTCGAACAGGAGCTGGACGTCGCCCTGGTCGAGCGTCAGCCGCAGTCGCTGCGACTGACTCCGGCGGGCGTCCGGCTGGCCGAGCACGCGCAGGCGATCGCCGACCTGATGGCCGTCGCCCAGGACGACCTGCGCGCCCACTCCGGCGGCACCGCCGGTGTGCTGCGGCTCGGTTTCTTCGCCTCCGCCGGCCTCGACCTGCTGCCGCGCGCGCTCACCGCGTTCTCGGCCCGGCACCCCCGGGTCGAGCTCGAACTGATCATGGGCCAGCCGCACGAGCTGCTGCCCGACCTGGAGGCCGGACGGCTGGACGCGGCGGTGGTCTTCGAGCACCCGCTCGACCCGTGGATCCGGCAGGCGGTCCGGCAGGCGACGGTCGCGGTCGAGCTGTTCTTCGACGAGCCGCAACTGGTGGTGGTCCCGCTCCGGCACCGGCTCGCGCGGCGCCCGCTGGTCCGGCTCGCCGAACTCGAGGGTGAGAGCTGGATCGGCACCCACGGCGGTTCGACCGGTGCGCCGGTCCTGGAACGGGCCTGCGCCGCCGAGGGGTTCCACCCGCGGGTGCGCTGCCGCAGCGACCACTACCAGGTGACGATCAACCTCACCCGGGCCGGCATGGGCGTCGCCCTGATCCCGGCGCTCGGCCTGGCCGACACCGACGGGGTGCACGTCTGCCGACTGGATCACCCGCAACTGCACCGCCGGATCGGCGTGGCCACCCGGGCCACCAACCCCAACCCCGCCGTCCGCGCCTTCCTCGGCGACCTCCGCACGGTCGCCGGGGAGGTCCACGCCCTGCTCGAACTCCGGTGGCCCTGACCGCCCCGCCGTCCGCCCGCGCCCGCGCCCGCCTGCGCCCGCGCCCGCCTGCGCCCGCGCCCACCCGCGCCCGCGCCCACCCGCACCGGCACCCACCCGCACCCGCGCCCACCCGGTCCGGGCTCAACGAACCCGCAACACCTCACCGCCCGCCCGGACACCTGCTCGGACACCTGCCCGGACACCCGCCCGGGTGCCCGTCGGCCGCCCGTCGCGCACCGCGACCCGTCCGCCGACCACGACGGCCGCCACGCCCACGGGCGGCAGCAGCGGCCGCTCGAAGGTGGCGGCGTCGCGGACCGTGTCCGGGTCCAGCACCACCAGGTCGGCCACCGCGCCGTCGCGGATCACCCCGCGCCCGGTGAGCCGGAACCGTGACGCCGGCAGCCCGGTCATCTTGTGGACCGCGAGCTCCAGCGGCAGCAGGCCCTCGTCCCGCCCGTAGTGGCCGAGCACGCGGGCGAAGCTGCCGGCCCAGCGCGGGTGCGGACGCCCGGGCCGGGGCACGCCGTCCGAGCCGATCATGGCGAGCGGGCTGGCCAGCACCCGGCGGACATCGTCCTCGTGCATCGAGTGGCTGATGACGGTGACCTCGCCCCGCGCGTCCAGCAGCAGCTCGCAGACGTAGTCGACGGGGTCGGCGCCGCTCGCCGCCGCCAGGTCGGCGATCCGGTGGCCCTCGGCGGCGCGGCGGGTCGGGGCGGCGGCGACGGAGACGAGGTCCCAGCCGCCGTTGCCGACGGTGTTCTCCCAGCCCGCCACCCCGCCCGCGATGTCGGCCCGGATCCGGGCGCGGACCTCCGGGCGGCACAGCCGCTCCAGCAGCTCGGCGACCCCGCCCTCGGCGGTCCACGGCGGCAGCATCGCGGACAGCACGGTGCTGCCCGCGGTGTAGGGGTAGACGTCGCACCGGACGTCGATCCCGGCCGCGCGGGCCTGTTCGAGCCGGGGCAGGGTGCGCAGGGTGGCGCCCCAGGCGTGCCGGCCGGCGGTCTTGTGGTGGGAGATCTGGAGCGGGGCGCCGGACCGTTCGGCGATCTCCAGTGCTTCCTCCAGGGCAGCCTCCACCTGGGACATCTCGTCCCGCAGATGGGTGACGTACGGCTTGCCGTGCCGGGCCGCGACGGTGGCCAGCGCGACGAGCTCGGCGGTGTCGGCGTAGGTCCCGGGCGGGTAGATCAGACCGCTGGAGAGGCCGGCCGCGCCCTGGGTGAGGGCGCGGTCGAGCAGTTCGCACATCGCGGCCAGCTCGTCCGGGCGGGGCGGACGGTCGGCGAACCCCATCACTCCGGCGCGCAGCGTGCCGTGGCCGACCAGCGAGGCGAGGTGGTTGCGGCGCAGTTCGGGGCGCTGGCCGGCGGCGAACGCGGCGAAGTCCTCGGCTGGGCGGACCGGCCCGATGCCGAAGGTGACCCGCAGGTGTTCGGCGAGTTCCGGCAGCCGCTCGGGCCGGCAGGGGAAGAGGCTGCTGCCGCAGTTGCCGCCGATCTCGGTGGTCACTCCCTGCAGCAGGGGCGCGAGCCGCAGCTCCTCCCATACGTCCTCGTCCCCGGCACCCGCCCCAACAGCCGCACCGACAGCCGCCAAGGCGTCCGAATGCGTGTGCACGTCGATGAATCCGGGGGTGACGACCAGCCCCCGGGCGTCGATCACCGACACCCCTCGGCCGCCCGGACCGCCCCCGACACCGCCCCCGGGCGCCAGCACGGTGACCCGCCCATCCGCCACCGCGAGGTCGGCGGGGCGGGCCGGCGCCCCGGTGCCGTCCACCAGCAGCCCGCCGCGCACGAGGAGTTCGACCGGGCGGGGGCGGTTCATCGGTGTCCCTCTCGGATTCGGCTGACGGCGGTGCGGTCCGCCGATGCTCCCAGCCGCTGCGACCGAACGGAAGACGCTGAATCCATTGCCCCCTGAGCATCGAAAGACGTACCCCTTTCCCGCCTCCCCCCCCGGCCCCGGAAAGCCGAAAGCGCCGGCCGGACTTCCGTCCGACCGACGCTCTCCCTGTACCGCGAAGCCTCAGACCCGGGAGGCCTCGGCACCCTGCCGGGGCAGGTCCGCCGCCTCCGGTGCCGCCTCCGACGCGGCCTCCGCCTCCGCCTCGGCGGCCAGCTCGCGCTTGACCGCGTCCAGCGAGGGGTTGGCCCAGGCACTGCGGACGCCCCAGGCGTAGAAGGCCAGGCCGATCGCGGCGACGACCAGCAGGTCCCAGCCCTCCGGCAGGTAGCCCTGGCCGCCGAAGTCGGTGGACCCGGCCCAGGAGACGGCGGCCATCACGAACAGGTAGGCGATCATCCAGGCGCCCGCCTTGAGGTGCGGCTTCAGCTCGGCGAACGGCTTGCGCAGCTCGTACCAGGCCCAGATCGGCAGGCCGGCGGCCATCAGCAGGATGACCTTGCCGGTGAGCGGCCAGCGGGCCCAGTACAGCACCAGCGAGCCGAAGATCATGGCGACCGGGGCGATCACCGGCATCGCGCGCAGCCGGACCGGGCGCGGCAGCTCCGGCGCGAGCCGGCGCAGGGCCATCACGGCGACCGGGCCGGTGATGTACGAGATCACGGTGGCCACCGAGACGATCTCGGCGAGCGAGCCCCAGCCGCGGAAGACGGCGAGGAAGGCGAAGGCGACGACCAGGTTGAGGATCAGCGCCGGGCGCGGGATGCCGGTCTTGCGGTCGACCCGGCCGAAGATCGACGGCAGGTGGCCGTTCTCCTGGACGCCGTGGATCATCCGGGAGGTGGTGGCGGCGTAGATCATGCCGGTGCCGCTGGGGGAGACGAAGGCGTCCGCGTACAGCAGCAGGGCGAGCCAGTTCAGGCCCCAGGCGATGGCCAGGTCGGCGAGCGGCGAGGTGTAGCCGAGACCGCTCCAGCCGTTGGACAGGTCGGCCGCCGGGATGGCGCCGAGGAAGGCGATCTGCAGCGCGACGTAGATCACCAGGGCGATCAGGATCGAGCCGATCACGGCCTTGGGCAGCGACTTGCCGGGGTTGCGGGCCTCACCGGCCAGGTTGAGCGGGGACTGGAAGCCGTTGAACGCCCAGACGATGCCGGAGACGGCCACCGCCGTGAACACCGCGCTCCAACCGTTCGGGGCGAAGCCGCCGTGGTCGGTGAAGTGCTTGGTGTCGAAGTGCGCGAGCAGCAGGGCGCCGGCGGTGAGCGTAGGGACGACCACCTTGAACACGGTGATCGCCGTGTTGGTCTTGGCGAACAGCGTGATCGCGAACCAGTTCAGCGCGAAGTAGACCAGCAACAGCACGCTGGCCAGGGCCACACCCGTGACGGACAGTTCCTGCCCGTCGTAGAGGTCCTTGGCCCAGCCGAAGTCCCAGGAGCTCATGTACTGCACCGAGGCGGTCGCCTCGCCGGGGATGACCGAGACGATGGCGATCCAGTTGGCCCAGGCGGCCAGGTAGCCGGCCAGCGAGCCGTGCGAGTACTGGCCGTACCGGACCATGCCGCCGGCCTTGGGGAACATCGAGCCCAGCTCGCTGTAGGTGAGCGCGATGGTCAGCGCGACGGCCGCCCCGATCACCCAGGCGACGATGGACGCGGGTCCGGCGAGCCGCGCCGCCCGCTCGGCCCCGAACAGCCAGCCCGACCCGATGATCGACCCCAGGCCGACGGCCGTGAGGCTGATGGTGCCGAGGGACCGGCGGTAGTTCTGATGGGATGCCGTCCTCGACTCGGGCTCACTCACCGTATCGGTCCTCTGTCTCATCGTTGTCGTCGTGTCTTGTCATGTCATTTGTTGTCCGGACAAACGGACAGCAGCCTAAAGGGCGAAATCGGGCGAAACCTCAGATCGACCTCAGATGCGACCCAAAGCGCCCGATCGTTGCCATCTCGTGTCCGAACCACCGACCTTCGGCGGGGGTCGGTGAGAGGGGGTGAGAAGCGGGGTGGGGAGCGCTCGCGGAGTGCGGTCCGGGAAAAAAGAAATTCCCCGTGGAAACCCTTGCGAGTTTCCACGGGGAACCGTGGTGTCCGAGGGGGGACTTGAACCCCCACGCCCGATAAAGGGCACTAGCACCTCAAGCTAGCGCGTCTGCCATTCCGCCACCCGGACGGGGTGTGTGCTTCCGGGGCTTTCCTGCTCGCCCCCTCGGCGACAGACAGAACATTACCAGGGTTTCGGAGTGCTTCTCACCTGCGTTTCCCCGGTGGGGATGGCCGGGGTCGCTGGGACGGGTCGCGGCTGTGCGCGAAGCGGTGGTTCGAGGGCGGTAAACGGTCGGGTTCTGGTCGGTGAACGGTCGGGAATGGGCGGGCGTGATCCGACACGGGCAAGTTGTCGACGGTGCCACGGCCCCGGGGGCGGCTCTCCTAGCCTCTGTGGACCGAGGGCGCCATGAGCGGAACGCCTGATTCCCGGGTCGCGGACGAAGGGCGGCTGGACGTGGAGCGGATCAGCGGGGAAGAGACGACGAGTGAGCCGGCGCGGAAGACGCAGCGGACGACGCAGCGGACGGCGGTGAACGCGGCATCGAGGCCGGCCGTGAAGCCGGCGAACGCGGTCCCGTCGGCGAACGCGCCGAAGCCGGCGCGCGGCGGCCCCGTCGAGGGGGTGTGGCGGTTCACCGTGCCCGCCGAGCAGGCCTCGGTGCCGCGCACCCGGCACGCGGTCCGGGACCGGCTGCTGGCCCAGGGGATGGCGGAGATCCGCTACCAGGAGCTGGTGGACGACCTGCTGCTGATCGTCTCGGAGCTGGTCGGCAACGCCGTGACGCACGCCGCGGAGCTCTCGCCGGAGGTCACCACCGAGCTGGCGGTGCGGGGCGGCTGGGTGCGGGTCTCGGTCGAGGACGGCGATCCGTACCGGCCGAAGGCGCTGGCGGCCGACACCGGGAAGACCGGCGGGCGCGGGCTGCTGCTGGTGAAGAGCGTCACGCTGCAGGCCGGCGGGGTGTGCGACGTGGAACAGGCGGGGGAGGGCGGCAAGGTCATCTGGGCCTCGCTGCCGCTCCCCCGGGAAAGCGCCGACCGGCAGGCCGACCGGCAGAGCGTCGACTGAACCGCGCGCCGGGCTGCCGGCCGGACCGCCGGCCGAGTCACGATCCGTGAACCGGGCCGGGCCCGCGACCTACCAGTCGTTGCCGGCGATCTCCCGGATCCCCGGCAGCGCCGCCTCGAACACGGTCCGGAACCACACCGAGAACGGCCGCTCCTTCTCCAGCTCGCGCAGTTCCTCGGCGGTCACGAAGGCGTAGTCGTCGACCTCCTCCGGGTCCGGCTTCACCGGCCCGGTGACCAGGCCCACGAACAGGTGGTTCCACTCCCGCTCGATCAGCCCGGAGGCCTCGTCCGGCAGGTCGTAGCGGACCGTCCCCGCCTCGCACAGCAGCGCCGGGGCGACCCCCAGCTCCTCGGCGGTCCGCCGGGCGGCGGCCACGAACGGCTGTTCATCGGGGTACGGGTGCCCGCAGCAGGTGTTCGACCAGACGCCGGGGGAGTGGTACTTGCCGAGGGCGCGGCGCTGGAGCAGCAGCCGGCCCTGGCGGTCGAAGAGGAAGACCGAGAAGGCCCGGTGCAGCCGGCCGGGCTGCTGGTGGGCCCAGTGCTTCTCGGCGGTGCCGATGGTCACGCCCTCGTCGTCGACCAGTTCCAGCAGGATCTCGGTGGCGCCGGCGGCCTGCGCACCGCTCGTGGTGCTGGGGGAGACGTCGGTCTCCACGTCGAGACCGGTGTCGATCTCCGAGGTGAAGTGCGTCGGGTCGGTCGGCAGGCTCTGGGGCATGAGGCCTCTTTCGGAAGCTTCGGGACATCGGGGGCAACGGGAGCGTGGCAACGGGGGCATTGCGGGCGGCGGGAGCATGCAACGGAGCATCGCGTCGGGAGCATTGCGGGCGACCACGGCACCGGTGGCGTCGGGCCCAAGTCTGCCGTACGGGTGGCACCGCACAGGGGTCCCACGCACAACACAGGGGGGTCCCGGGCACAACCGGCCGGGAAGGGGCGGGAAGCGGCCGGGGATGAACGTTGGATTAGCAGAGCCGTTCGGAATGTGTTCGATTTGTGTTCGAGTCCTTGGCCGCGTTCGGGCTGGTCGTCGCGGTCGCCTACCATCACATAGGACACCGCGGCCGCATCTCGGTGGCCCGGCGCGCCACCGCCGACACCCGGAGCGAACCCGGAACCGGGCGTGGCAGCGCACCGCACGACGGATCAGGAGACCCCGCATGATCGGCCTCGTTCTGGCAGCCGGCGCCGGCCGCCGACTGCGCCCGTACACCGACACCCTGCCGAAGGCACTGGTGCCGGTCGACGGGGAGCGGACCGTCCTGGACCTCACCCTCGGCAACTTCGCCGAGGTCGGCCTGCGCGAGGCGGCGATCGTCGTCGGCTACCGCAAGGAGGCGGTGTACGACCGCAAGGAGGCGCTGGAGCGCCAGTACGGCGTCAAGCTCACCCTGGTCGAGAACGACAAGGCCGAGGAGTGGAACAACGCCTACTCGCTCTGGTGCGCCCGTGAGCTCTTCGCCGAGGGCCTGCTGCTCGCCAACGGCGACACCGTCCACCCGGCCTCGGTCCAGCGCACCATGCTGGAGGGCAACGCCCGGCTGACCGCCGAGGGCCGCGCCCCCGGCATCCTGCTCGCCCTCGACACGGTGAAGTCGCTCGCCGACGAGGAGATGAAGGTCGTCGTCGACCCGGCCACCGGCATGCGCCGGATCACCAAGCTGATGGACCCGGCCGAGGCCACCGGCGAGTACATCGGCGTCACCGTGATCAACCCGGCCGCCGCCGCCGACCTCACCGACGCCCTGCGCGCCACCTACGAGCGCGACCCGCAGCTGTACTACGAGGACGGCTACCAGGAGATGGTCGACCGCGGCCTGCGGATCGACGTCCAGCCGATCGGCGAGGTGTCCTGGGTCGAGGTCGACAATCACGACGACCTGGCGAAGGCGCGGGAGATCGCGTGCCAGTACTGACGCGGCTGGTGCCGTCGCCGGTCTTCGTGGAGATCCGCCCGGGCGCGCTGGACGCGCTCGGCGGGATCCTCGCGGACCAGCGGCTCTCCGCCTCGGGCCGGATCGCGGTGGCGATCAGCAACGGCTCGGGCGCGGTCCTGCGCGCCCGGCTGGAGCCGGCGCTGCCCGGCGCCGACTGGTTCGGCGTCGACGACGGCAGCATCGACAGCGCGGTCCGGCTGGCGGACGCGATGCGCGGCGGCCACTACGACACCATGGTCGCGCTGGGCGGCGGCAAGATCATCGACGCGGCCAAGTACGCGGCCGCGCGGGTCGGCCTGCCGCTGGTCTCGGTCCCGACCAACCTGGCCCACGACGGCATCTGCTCACCGGTCTCCACCCTCGACAACGACGCCGGGCGCGGCTCCTACGGGGTGCCCAGCCCGATCGGCATCGTGATCGACCTGGACGTGATCCGGGACGCCCCGCCGCGCTTCGTCGCGGCCGGGATCGGCGACGTCGTCTCCAACATCTCGGCCTGCGCCGACTGGGAGCTGTCGCACGCCGTGACCGGTGAGCCGGTGGACGGACTGGCCGTCGCGATGGCCCGTTCGGCCGGCGAGAACCTGCTGCGGCACCCAGGAAACCTCCAGGATCGGGACCTCCTCACCGCGCTCGCCGAGGCACTGGTACTGTCCGGCATCGCGATGAACATCGCGGGCAGCACCCGGCCCTCGTCGGGCGCCTGCCACGAGATCTCGCACGCTCTGGACGTGCTGTATCCCAAGCGGTCCGCCCAGCACGGCGAGCAGGTCGGCCTCGGCGCGGCCTTCGCCAGCTTCCTGCGGGGCGAGCGCGAGCTGACCGGTCTGATCGTGGCACGCCTGGCGCACCACGGGCTGCCGGTGACCGCGGCCCAGATCGGTTTCACCGAGGCGGAGTTCACCGAGGCGGTGCACTACGCTCCGAACACCCGGCCGGGCCGTTTCACCATTCTTGAGCACCTCGACCTCTCCCCTTCCGCAATCAGGGACGCGTACGCCGACTATGTCCAAGCCGTCAACAGCTGACCGCTCCGCCGCGGGGGCCACGCCGCCGCCGGTGGACCTGACCCGCCGCCCCTCGATCGAGGAGCTGCGCGCGGTGATCCACCCGGAGGGGATGCTCCAGCGCCGCAGCGCCGAGCACTGGGCCGGCCGGCTCTACATGCGGAAGATCTCGCTGCGGATCACCCGCGTGCTCTCCACCATGACGGCGATCACGCCCAACGGCCTGACCTACCTGATGATGGTGACCGGCATCCTGGCCGGTGCCGCGCTGATCGTCCCGGGCCTCGCGGGCGCCGTGCTGGCGGCCGTACTGATCCAGGTCTACCTGCTGCTGGACTGCGTGGACGGCGAGGTGGCCCGCTGGCGCCGGCAGACCTCGCTCACCGGCGTCTACCTGGACCGGGTCGGCCACTACATGTCCGAGGCGGCCCTGCTGACCGGCCTCGGCCTGCGCGGCACGGACCTGCTGCACCGCGAGGGCTCCGGCGCGCACTGGGAGTGGGCGTTCCTGGGCACCCTGGCGGCGCTCGGCGCGATCCTGATCAAGTCGGAGACCGACCTGGTCGACGTGGCCCGGGCCCGCAGCGGCATGACGGCGGTCGAGGACAGCGCCTCGGTGCCGCGCTCGGCCGGCGTGGCCAAGGCCCGCAAGGCGGCCTCCCTCCTCAAGTTCCACCGGCTGGTGGGCGCGGTCGAGGCCTCGCTGTTCATCCTGGCCGCCGGGGTCGCGGACGCCGTGCACGGAGGCCTCTTCTTCACCCGGATCGCGGTGGTCGTGCTGGCCGCGATCGCCATGCTGCAGACTGTGCTGCACCTGCTGAGCATCGTCCTGTCGAGCAGGCTCCGGTGAGCGACGTGACGGAGAGCACCCTGAACACCCGGCCCACCCCCGCCACGTCCCCGGCGGACAGCTTCAAGCTCGGCGCGGTCATCATCACCATGGGCACCCGCCCGGCCGAGCTGAACGCGCTGATCGAGTCGGTCCGCGCCCAGCAGGGCCCGGCCGTCGAGCTGGCGGTGGTCTGCAACGGCGCCCCGCTGCCCCCGCTGCCGCCGGACGTGCGCTCGGTCGAGCTGCCGGAGAACCTCGGCATCCCGGGCGGCCGCAACGTCGGCATCGAGCTGTTCGGCCGCAACGGCCGGGACGTCGACGCGGTGCTGTTCCTGGACGACGACGGCTCGCTGCCCGGCACCGACTCGGCCCGCCTGCTGCGCGAGGCCTTCACCGCCGACCCGGAGCTCGGCATCGTGAGCTTCCGGATCGCCGACCCGGACACCGGCGTCACCGCGCGCCGGCACGTGCCCCGGCTGCGCGCCAGCGACCCGCTGCGCTCTTCCCGGGTGACCACCTTCCTGGGCGGTGCCAGCGCGGTGCGCTGCGCCGTCTTCGAGAACGCCGGACAGCTGCCCGCCGAGTTCTTCTACGCGCACGAGGAGACCGACCTCGCCTGGCGCGCGCTGGACGCCGGCTGGGCCATCGACTACCGGGCCGACGTGGTGCTGCACCATCCCACCACCTCGCCCGCGCGGCACGCCACGTACTTCCACAACGTGGCCCGGAACAGGGTTTGGCTCGCGAGGCGGAACCTTCCGGCCCTGTTGGTGCCTCTCTATCTGGGAACCTGGTTCCTGCTGACGCTGGCCCGCCGCCCCTCCCCGGAGGCGCTGAAGGCCTGGCTGGGCGGGTTCCGGGCGGGCTGGCGCGAACCCTGCGGTGCGCGGCGGCCCATGCGATGGCGTACCGTTTGGCGATTGACCAGGCTGGGCCGGCCTCCGGTCATCTGATCCGATCGCCTGGCCGGTGACCACACACCGGCCGCACTCCCCCCGAGATCCGAGTGGATCCCCCTCGGCGCAAGGCCGGCGGACCCCCGTCGACCGGCCCGCCCCGACCCGATCCCGCGCGAAGGACGAATGTGTCGACAGTGAGTGAACCCGTCAGCCTCTCAGCCCCGAGGGGGGTGGACGCGGGCCTGACCCCCAAGCAGCTCGCGGACAAGTACGGCCTGGCGGTGAGCGGCAGACGGCCCGGCCTGATCGCCTACACCAAGCAGGTGTGGGCGCGGCGCCACTTCATCTGGGCCTTCGCCACCGCGCGCCTGGTGGCCCAGTACACCGACGCCAAGCTCGGCCAGCTGTGGCAGGTCGTGACCCCGCTGCTGAACTGCGCGGTGTTCTACCTGGTCTTCGGTGTGATCCTGAAGAGCAAGGACAACTTCCCCGAGGGGACGTACACCGCCTGGCTCTGCATCGGCGTCTTCGTCTTCCAGTTCACCCAGAACGCGGTGCAGTCGGGCACCCGGGCGATCGCCGACAACCTCGGCCTGATCCGGGCGCTGCACTTCCCCCGCGCCTCGCTGCCGATCGCCTTCACCGTGATCCAGCTCCAGCAGCTGCTGATCTCGATGGTCGTGCTGGTCGGCGTCGTGCTGGTGAGCGGGATCGAGCTGGGCCGCACCTGGGTCCTGGTGGTCCCCGCCCTGCTCCTGCAGTCGGCGTTCAACACCGGTGTGGCCCTGATGATGGCCCGGATCGGTTCCAAGACCAGCGACATCTCCCAGCTGATCCCGTTCGCGATGCGGGCCTGGATGTTCCTGTCCGGCGTGATGTTCAGCATCCAGGACAAGATCAAGGAGTGGCCGGAGTTCTGGCAGAAGGTGATGCAGCTCAACCCGGCCTCGGTCTACATGGACCTGGTCCGGCACGCCTTCGCCCCGCTCATCTACAACAAGCACCTCCCGGCGCACCAGGACTTCCCGCCGCACCAGTGGAAGTACGCGATCGCCTGGGCAGTCGGTATGTTCGTGATCGGATACGTCTTCTTCTGGAAGGCTGAGGAGGAGTACGGCCGTGGCTGACACCGACGTGCGCAAGAGCGACCTGCGCAAGACCGGCCTGGGCAAGAAGGGCGAGGACGGGCTGGAGGACCTGCTGCCGCCGCGCCGCAAGGTCTTCGACGCCGACGTGGCCCGCGACCCCACCGTCGTCGTGGACGACGTCCACATCGTCTACCGGGTGCACGGCGCCGGCTCCGGCAAGGGCAGCGCGACCTCCGCGCTGAGCCGGATCATCAGCCGCAAGCGCGGCGCCGGCGTCCGCGAGGTGCACGCCGTCAAGGGCGTCAGCTTCACCGCGTACAAGGGTGAGGCGATCGGCCTGATCGGCTCCAACGGCTCCGGCAAGTCCACCATGCTGGCGGCCATCGCGGGCCTGCTGCCGACCGAGAAGGGCGGCATCTACACCAACGGCCAGCCCTCGCTGCTCGGTGTCAACGCGGCGCTGATGAACGAGCTCACCGGTGAGCGCAACGTCATCCTCGGCTGCCTCGCCATGGGCATGTCGCCGGCCGAGGTGAAGCGCCGCTACCAGGAGATCGTCGACTTCTCGGGCATCAACGAGAAGGGCGACTTCATCTCGCTGCCGATGCGCACCTACTCCTCCGGCATGGGCGCCCGGCTCCGGTTCGCGATCGCCGCGGCCAAGACCCACGACGTGCTGCTGATCGACGAGGCGCTGGCCACCGGTGACCAGGCGTTCCAGGCCCGCAGCAAGAAGCGGATCGAGGAGCTGCGCGAGTCGGCCGGTACCGTCTTCCTGGTCAGCCACGACAACGCGTCGATCCGCGAGACCTGCGAGCGGACCATCTGGATCGAGGCCGGCGAGCTGATCATGGACGGGCCGACCGAGGAGGTCGTCGGCGCCTACGAGCGCGGCGAGCGCCCGTAACGCAGTACCGGAACGTCAGCGAGGGCCGGCCGCCGGAGGGATCCGCGGCCGGCCCTCGCTCGTTCGCGCGCATCGTTCGGGCACCGTCGTTCGTGCGCCCCCCGGCCGCCGGTCGTGCCCCGGGTGGCCCGCCACCGCCCGGGTGAGCGCCCCGTGCGCCGGGCGAGGCGCTCTTCTCCGGCGCGGCCGACGGTGTCAGGCTGTAGGCGCGGGGGTGGTGTGCCGGACGTGACTACCGAGTCGGACGCGTGTCCGACTCGGGCCGATCACCTGAGCGGTGTAGAACGGGGGAGTGACAGCAGTGTCGGCTTCGGCCCAGCCCAGCAGTGAATCCCAGCCCGGCGGCGGGCCCCGGCCCGGTGACGGCCACCCCGGGGAGCGCCCCGCGCAGAGCGCCGCGGCGAACCAGGCGGGCGCGACCCTGGCCAAGGCGGACGCGGAGAACTTCCCGGTCGCCCCGTTCTTCCTGCCCGCCGCCTGGCGCGACGACCTGATGACGGTCTACGGATTCGCCCGGCTGGTCGACGACGCGGGCGACGGCGACCTCGCCGACCCGGCCGGCGCCGCCGCCCTGCTCGGGGTCGCCGCGCCCCCCGCGCCGCCGGCCGGCGTCACCCCTTCGGCGCAGCCCACCCCGGCCGAGACGGAATTCCGGCTGGCCCTGCTGGACGGCCTGGAACGGGACCTCGACCGGGTCTTCGAGGCCGCCCTGCACCCGGGGGCCGCCGAGGCCCCCCGGCACCCGCTGATGCGCCCCCTGGTGCCCCTGGTGGACCGGCGCGGACTCACCCCGGAGCCGTTCCGCCGGCTGATCGAGGCCAACCGGGTCGACCAGACCACCGCCCGGTACGCCACCTACCAGGACCTCGCCGGCTACTGCACGCTCTCCGCCGACCCGGTCGGCCGCCTGGTGCTGGCCATCGCGGGCGTCGCCACCCCCGAGCGGATCGCCCTCTCGGACGCGATCTGCACCGCGCTGCAGATCGTCGAGCACCTCCAGGACGTCGCCGAGGACCTCGCCCGCGGCCGGATCTACCTGCCCGCCGAGGACCTCGACCGGTTCGGCGTGACCGAGGCGGACCTCGCCCGGCCGAGCGCGAGCGGCGCCGTCCGCGAGCTGATCGCCTTCGAGGCGGACCGGGCCCGCACCCTGCTCGACCGCGGTGCGCCATTGGTAGGTACGGTTCGGGGGAGGCTTCGACTGCTCCTGGCGGGATTCACCGCCGGCGGCTACGCGGCCCTGGCGGCCGTCGAGGCCGCCGGGTACGACGTACTCGCCCAGCAGGCGAAGCCGGACAAGCGCCGCCTCGCAGCGAAGGCGGCGGCCATCTTCGCGAAGGGAAGGTGAACGCCCGAGTGGCGGCATCACCACTGGCGTCGGCGCCGGTCATGGCGGCCTACCGGTACTGCGAGGCAGTGACCGGACTGCAGGCCCGCAACTTCAGCTACGGGATCCGGCTGCTGCCGGAGCCGAAGCGGCTGGCCATGTCGGCCCTGTACGCCCTCGCCCGCCGGGTGGACGACATCGGCGACGGCGACCTCCCCGCGGACCGCAAGGCGGAGGCGCTGGTGCGCACCCGCGAGCTGCTGGACGAGGTCCGGGCCGGCTCGGTCGCGGAGGACGACACCGACCCGATCAAGGTCGCCCTGGCGGACACCGCCCGGCGCTTCCCGATCCCGCTCGGCGGCTTCGACGAGCTGATCGACGGGGTCGAGATGGACCTCAAGGGCGCCGAGTACCAGACGTACGAGGAGCTCAAGGTCTACTGCCGGTGCGTGGCCGGCGCGATCGGCCGGCTCTCGCTCGGCGTGTACGGCTGCGAGGACCCCGAGCGCGGCGCGGAGTACGCCGACACCCTCGGGCTGGCGCTCCAGCTCACCAACATCCTGCGCGACCTGCGCGAGGACGCCCTGAACGGCCGCACCTACCTGCCCACCGAGGACCTGGTCCGGTTCGGCTGCCAGGAGGGCTTCGCGCTGGCGAAGCCGCCGGTCGGCGCCGACTTCTCGGGCCTGATCTCGTTCGAGGCGGCCCGCGCCCAGGCGGCGTTCGAGGAGGGCCTGCGGCTGCTGCCGATGCTGGACCGCCGCAGCCGGGCCTGCACCGCTGCGATGGCCGGCATCTACCACCGGCTGCTCGGCCGGATCGCCGCCGACCCGGAGTCGGTGCTGCGCGGCCGGGTCTCGCTGCCGGGCTGGGAGAAGGCGTACGTGGCGCTTTCCGGGCTCGCCGGGGGGCGTTCTTGATTCTTGCCACAGTTCTGTCACGCTGTGTCAGCGGGGAATCACTGATGGGTAGAGCCCTGTTGACCGCCGTGCCGGGTCCGGTCGCACCGGTCCCGGGCACGACCGCACCGACCAGGGGCGTCCCGGCCACGACCGGGCCGGGCGCCGGACGCGAGGGGGAGGGCCGATGACCGGGCGAGCCGATTCCGCGCGCCCGGCCGCCGTCGTGGTCGGCGGCGGCCTCGCGGGCATCACCGCCGCGCTGCGGCTGGCCGAGGCCGGCCACCGGGTCACCCTGGCCGAGGGCCGGCCCCGGCTGGGCGGGCTGGCGTTCTCCTTCCAGCGCGGCGAGCTGACCGTCGACAACGGCCAGCACGTCTACCTGCGCTGCTGCACCGCCTACCGGGGCCTGCTGGACCGGCTCGGGGCGACCGGGCTGGCGCGGCTCCAGGACCGCCTGGAGGTGCCCGTGCTGGGCGTCTCCGGGCCCGCCGACGCCCCGGTCCGCACGCTCGGCCGGCTCTCCCGCGCCGCGCTGCCGGTACCGCTGCACCTGGCCGGCAGCCTGGCCCGGTACCCGCACCTCGGTCCGGCCGACCGGGCCCGGGTGGTCCGCGGCGCGCTCGCGCTGCGCCGCCTCGACCTCGCCGACCCGGCGCTGGACGCGGTCTCCTTCGGCGACTGGCTGCGCGGTCAGGGCCAGAACGAGCGCACCCTCGCCGCCCTGTGGGACCTGGTCGGCGTGGCCACCCTGAACGCCCGGGCCGACCAGGTGTCGCTCGCGCTGGCCGCCATGGTGTTCAAGACCGGCCTGCTGTCCGACCCCGGCGCCTCCGACATCGGGATCGCCGGCGTCCCGCTCGGCACGATCCACCACGACCGGGCGCTCGCCGAGCTGGAACGCGCCGGCGTGCGGGTCCTGCTGCGCGCCCGGGTGACCGAGCTCAAGCCGGCCGCCCCGCAGCACGCCGTCCGGCTGGAGGGCCGCGAGGAGCCGCTCGCCGCCGAGACCGTGGTGCTGGCCGGCGCCCAGGACACCGCGGCCGCGCTGCTGCCGGCCGACGCCATCGCCCGGCAGTCCCGGCTGGCCGAGTTCGGCACCGCGCCGATCCTCAACGTGCACGTGATCTACGACCGCGAGGTGCTGCGGCGGCCGTTCTTCGCCGCGCTCGGCTCCCCGGTCCAGTGGGTCTTCGACCGCACCGCGCACTCCGGCCTGGCCGGCACCGCGCTCGGCGCGGCCCACCCCGGCGCCCAGTACCTGGCGCTCTCGCAGTCCGCCGTACAGGACGAGATCGACCTGCCGGTGGCCGAGCTGCGCCGGCGCTACCTGCCCGAGCTCGCCCGGCTGCTCCCCGCCGCCGGGGGCGCCGAGGTGCTGGACTTCTTCGTCACCCGCGAGCGCACCGCCACCTTCGACCCGGCCCCGGGCACGGCCGCGCTCCGCCCCGGGCCGCGCACCGCCGTCCCCGGCCTGCTGCTGGCCGGCGCGTGGACGGCCACCGGCTGGCCCGCGACCATGGAGGGCGCCGTCCGCAGCGGCCACGCCGCCGCCGACGCGGCCCTCGCCGCCGACGCCCGGCACCGGCCGGTGGACCGCGGCGACGGGAGGTGGCCGAGGTGACCGGGGCCTCGTACGCCGGCGACCTCGGCGAGCCCGCCAGAGCGGGCGGTCACCCCAGCGGTCCCACCGGTCCCGGCAGCCCCACCGGCCCCGGTGGCGCCGCCGCCCGGACCGGCCTCGTCAGCACCGGCCCCGTCAGCACCGGCCGCACCACCACCGCCAGCGTCCGGCCGTCCCACGCGGCCAGGCACCACCAGGGAGAGGGAACACACGTGGAGTCACGCAGCGGCGCCGCCGTCGGAGGCACGGCACCGGCGGACCCGGTCTCGGTGCCGGAGCTGCTCAACCGCAGCCGCGCGCTCTGTACCCCGCCGCTGAGAGCCACCGTCGCCCGTCTGGCGGCACCCATGGACACCGTGGCCGCGTACCACTTCGGCTGGATCGACCGGGACGGCACGCCGGTCACCGGGGACAGCGGCAAGGCCGTCCGCCCGGCCCTGGCGCTGCTCTCGGCCCGGGCCGTCGGCGCCCCGGCGGAGGCCGGCGTGCCCGGTGGGGTCGCTGTTGAACTGGTGCACAACTTCTCCCTGCTCCATGATGATCTGATGGACGGTGACGAGACCCGGCGCCACCGGGCCACCGCCTGGACGGTCTTCGGTCCGGCCCAGGCGATCCTGGTCGGTGACGCCCTGGCGACGCTCGGTACGGAGGTGCTGCTCGACGCCGCGACCACGGGCGGCGCCAGCGCCGTCGACGCCGCGCGCGCCGTCCGGCTGCTCAACACCGCGACCCGGCAGCTGATCGACGGGCAGGCCAGGGACGTCGCCTTCGAGACGCGGGACAGCGTCACCGTCGCCGAGTGCCTGGAGATGGAGGGCGGCAAGACCGCCGCCCTGCTGGCCGCCGCCGCCGCGATCGGCGCCGTCCTGGCCGGGGCCGACGACCGCGTCTCGGACTCCCTCCAGCGCTACGGCCAGCACCTGGGCCTGGCCTTCCAGGCGGTGGACGACCTGCTCGGCATCTGGGGCGCCACCGAGGTCACCGGCAAGCCGCACTGGGGCGACCTGCGCCAGCGCAAGAAGTCCCTGCCGGTCGCCGCCGCCCTCGCCGAGGGCGGCGCCGCCTCCCGCGAGCTCGCCGAGCAGCTCGCCGACCCCAAGGGCCGCGGCGAGGAGAGCGAGAGCGAGCTCGCCGCCCGGGCCACCCTGATCGAGCGGGCCGGCGGCCGCGCCTGGACCCAGGAGGAAGCCCGCCGCCAGCACACGACTGCCCTCGCCGCCCTGGACGAGGTCCCCATGCCCGACGGGGTGCGCGAGCACTTCGTCGCACTCGCCGAATTCGTGGTGGTACGAGAGAGGTGACGTTACGTTGACAGCAACCGCGGACGGCCGGCTCGACCCTGAGTACGATTCCGAGCCGGTCGCGGTGGGCGGCCTCCCCCCGGCGCTGATGGGCGCCGGGCGGTGGCAGCCCGACGGGTCCGCCCCGGCCGTCCCGGCCGAGCGGACCGAGCACCACCGGGACGGGCCCGCCTCCGCCGAGGAGGCGCTGGCCCGCGCCACCACCCACCTGCTCTCGCTCCAGAGCTCCGAGGGTTGGTGGAAGGGCGATCTGGAGACCAACGTCACCATGGACGCCGAGGACTTACTGCTCCGGCAGTTCCTCGGCATCCGGACCGAGGAACAGACCAAGGCCACCGCCGAGTGGATCCGCTCGCAACAGCGGGAGGACGGCACCTGGTCCACCTTCCACGGCGGGCCAGCCGAGATCTCCACCACCGTCGAGGCCTACGTCGCCCTCAAGCTCGCCGGCGACGACCCCAACGCCCCGCACATGCTGGCCGCCGCCCGCTGGATCCGCTCCGCCGGCGGCATCGCCGCCTCCCGGGTCTTCACCAGGATCTGGCTCGCGCTGTTCGGCTGGTGGCCCTGGGACCGGCTGCCCGAGATGCCGCCCGAGATCATCTTCCTGCCCAGGTGGCTGCCGCTGAACATCTACGCCTTCGGCTGCTGGGCCCGCCAGACCATCGTCCCGCTGACCGTGGTCTCCGCCCACCGGCCGGTGCGCCCGGCCCCCTTCCCGCTCACCGAGCTGCACACCGACCCGGACGACCCCTTCCCCGTCCGGCCGCTCGCCCCCGCCACCAGCTGGGACGGCCTGTTCGAACGGCTCGACAAGGTCCTGCACGCCTACCACCGCCGCGCGCTGCGCCCGCTGCGCCGGCTCGCCGTCTCCCAGGCCTGCCGCTGGATCGTCGAACGGCAGGAGGCCGACGGCTGCTGGGGCGGCATCCAGCCGCCCGCCGTCTACTCCCTGATCGCCCTCCACCTGGAGGGCTACGAGCTCGACCACCCGGTGATGCGGGCCGGACTCGCCTCGTTCGACCGGTTCACCGTGCACACCGAGGACGGCCGGCGCTGGCTGGAGGCCTGCCAGTCCCCGGTCTGGGACACCTGCCTGGCCACCATCGCGCTGGCCGACGCCGGACTGCCGGCCGACCACCCCGCCCTGGTCTCCGCGGTCGACTGGATGATCGGCGAGGAGATCACCAAGCGCGGCGACTGGTCGGTCCAGCGGCCCTCGCTCGCCCCCGGCGGCTGGGCCTTCGAGTTCGAGAACGACACCTACCCGGACATCGACGACACCGCCGAGGTGGTGCTCGCGCTGCGCCGGGTCGCCCACCCCGACCCGGCCAAGGTCGACGGCGCCGTCGACCGGGGGGTGCGCTGGAACCTCGGCATGCAGTCCAAGAACGGCGCCTGGGGCGCCTTCGACGTCGACAACACCAGCACCCTGCCGAACAAGCTGCCGTTCTGCGACTTCGGTGAGGTCGTCGACCCACCCTCCGCCGACGTCACCGCGCACGTGGTGGAGATGCTCGCCGAGGTCGGCAAGGCCCGCGACCCGCGCACCCGGCGCGGCGTCGAGTGGCTGCTGCGCAACCAGGAGGCCGACGGCTCCTGGTTCGGCCGCTGGGGCACCAACTACGTCTACGGCACCGGCTCGGTGCTGCCCGCCCTGGTCGCCGCCGGCGTCCCGGCCGAGCACCCGGCGATCCGGCGCGCCGTCCGCTGGCTGGAGGACCGGCAGAACACCGACGGCGGCTGGGGCGAGGACATGCGCTCCTACGAGGACCCGGCCCGCTGGGCCGGGCGCGGCGACTCCACCGCCTCGCAGACCGCCTGGGCGCTGATGGCGCTGCTCTCGGTCGGCGAGGGACCGGACGGCCGGGCCAACCCCGCCGTCGAACGCGGCGTCGACTGGCTGGTCCGCACCCAGCTGCCCGAGGGCACCTGGGACGAACCCCAGTTCACCGGCACCGGCTTCCCCTGGGACTTCTCCATCAACTACCACCTGTACCGGCTGGTCTTCCCGGTCACCGCGCTCGGCCGCTACCTGCACGGCAGCCCCGCGACCGGCCGGCCGGCCACCGGTACCCCGGCGATCGGGGCGTCCCGGTGAAGCCTGCCCCGCTGCTGGTCCTCTGCGCGCTCGGCCCCGAGGTGTGGGCCCTGCGCGGCGGGGACTGGCGCGGCGCGGCCGGCGGCCCGCCGGTCGTGGTGCGCACCGGCGTCGGCCGGCGGCGGGCCTCACTGGCCGTCAGACGGCTGCTCACGGCCGCCCCCGGCGGCTACGGCGCCGTCGTGGTGGCCGGCTTCGGCGCCGCCGTCGCGCCGGGAATAACGCCCGGTGACGTGATCGTTGCGGACGGGGTGCGCGATGCCGAGGGGAACCACTTCGCCGTCGACTCCGGCCCGGAGCTCACCCGGGCCCTGACCGTGCGCGGGATCACCGCGCACACCGGCGTGCACCACACCGCCGACCACGTGGTGCGCGGCCTGGAACGCCGCGCCCTGCACCTGCAGGGCGCGCTCGCGGTCGACATGGAGGCCGCCGCCGTACTGGCGGCCCTGCGCGAGCTGCGTCCCGCCCTGCCCGCCGCCGTGCTGCGGGTCGTGGTCGACACGCCCGAGCGCGAGCTGCTGCGCCCGGGCACCCTTCCGGCCGGCGTCCGCGCCTGGCGGACGCTGCGGGCCACCGTGCCCGCACTGGTCGACTGGCACCGGCGCGACGACCGGCCGGACCGGGGGCGCCCCTCGCCCGCCACCCTCAACCACCCCACACCCTCGACGCTCCCCCAGGAGGCGAGCTAGCCATGGCCATGCCGTTGCGCCAGACCGTGCGGGTCGGCACCTACCTCATGCAGCAGAAGCTCAAGCGCCGCGACAAATTCCCGCTGATCGTCGAGCTCGAACCGCTCTTCGCCTGCAACCTGGCCTGCGAGGGCTGCGGCAAGATCCAGCACCCGGCGGGCGTGCTGAAGCAGCGGATGCCGGTCGCCCAGGCGGTCGGGGCGGTCCTGGAGTCGGGCGCCCCGATGGTCTCGATCGCCGGCGGCGAGCCGCTGATGCACCCGCAGATCGACGAGATCGTCCGCCAGCTCGTCGCCCGCCGCAAGTACGTGTTCCTCTGCACCAACGCGCTGCTGCTGCGCAAGAAGCTGGACAAGTTCAAGCCCTCGCCCTACTTCACCTTCACCGTGCACATCGACGGGCTGCGCGAGCGGCACGACGCCTCGGTGGCCAAGGAGGGCACCTTCGACGAGGCGGTGGCGGCGATCAAGGAGGCCCAGCGGCGCGGCTTCCGGGTCACCACCAACTCCACCTTCTTCAACACCGACACCCCGCAGACCATCATCGACGTGCTCGACTACCTCAACGACGAGCTCAAGGTCGACGAGATGATGATCTCCCCGGCGTTCGCCTACGAGAAGGCCCCCGACCAGGAGCACTTCCTCGGCGTCGAGCAGACCCGGGACCTCTTCCGCAAGACCTTCGCCGGCGGCAACCGGCGCCGCTGGCGGCTCAACCACAGCCCGCTCTTCCTGGACTTCCTGGAGGGCAAGGTCGACTTCGAGTGCACCGCCTGGGGCATCCCCAACTACTCCCTGTTCGGCTGGCAGCGCCCCTGCTACCTGATGGCCGACGGGTACGTGCCCACCTACCGCGAACTGATCGAGAAGACCGACTGGGACAAGTACGGGCGCGGCAAGGACGCCCGCTGCTCCAACTGCATGGCGCACTGCGGCTACGAGCCCACCGCCGTCCTCGCCACCATGGGCTCCCTCAAGGAGTCGCTGCGGGCGATCACCGAGACCGTCGGCTCCAGCCGGAGCCACTGAGCGCACCCGCCGGCGGCCCGCGCCGCCGGCGGGTGCACCACCGCACCGCTCCGAGTCGTGAGGTGAACCCATGTCACTGCTCTCCAGCGTCACGTCCCCGGCGGACCTGAGATCCCTGCCGGCGGCCGAACTGCCCCGGCTCGCCGACGAGATCCGCGACTTCCTGATCGACGCCGTCACCCGGACCGGCGGCCACCTCGGCCCCAACCTCGGCGTGGTGGAGCTGACCATCGCGCTGCACCGGGTCTTCGATTCCCCGCGCGACCGGATCGTCTGGGACACCGGCCACCAGAGCTACGTCCACAAGCTGCTCACCGGCCGCCAGGACTTCTCCCGGCTGCGCTCCAAGGGCGGCCTGTCCGGCTACCCGTCCCGCGCCGAGTCCGAGCACGACCTGGTGGAGAACTCGCACGCCTCCACCGCCCTCTCCTACGCCGACGGCCTCGCCAAGGCCGCCCAGCTGCTCGGCCAGCGCGACCGGCACACCGTCGCGGTGATCGGCGACGGCGCGCTCACCGGCGGCCTCGCCTGGGAGGCGCTCAACAACATCGCCGCCGCCAAGGACCGGCCGCTGGTCATCGTCGTCAACGACAACGAGCGCTCCTACGCCCGCACCATCGGCGGCCTGGCCAACCATCTCGCCGCGCTGCGCACCACCCAGGGCTACGAACGGTTCCTGTCCTGGGGCAAGGACGCGCTGCAGCGCACCCCGGTGGTCGGCCAGCCGATCTTCGACGCGCTGCACGGGGCCAAGAAGGGCTTCAAGGACGCCTTCGCCCCGCAGGGCATGTTCGAGGACCTCGGCCTCAAGTACCTCGGGCCGATCGACGGCCACGACGTCGCCGCGCTGGAGTCCGCGCTCGCCAAGGCGCGCGGCTTCGGCGGCCCGGTGATCGTGCACTGCCTCACCGTCAAGGGCCGCGGCTACCTGCCCGCCGAACAGGACGAGGCGGACCGCTTCCACGCCGTCAACCCGATCGACCCGTACACCTGCCTGCCGATCGCGCCCAGCGGCGGCGTCTCCTGGACGTCCGTCTTCGGCGACGAGCTGCTGGCCGTCGGCGCCGAGCGGCCGGACGTGGTGGCGATCACCGCGGCGATGCTCCAGCCGGTCGGCCTGGCCAAGTTCGCCAAGGCCTACCCGGAGCGGACCTTCGACGTCGGCATCGCCGAGCAGCACGCCGTGACCAGCGCCGCCGGCCTGGCCACCGGCGGACTGCACCCGGTGGTGGCGGTGTACGCGACCTTCCTCAACCGGGCCTTCGACCAGGTGCTGATGGACGTCGCGCTGCACCGGCTGGGCGTCACCTTCGTCCTCGACCGCTCCGGCGTCACCGGGCCGGACGGCGCCTCGCACAACGGCATGTGGGACATGTCGATCCTCCAGGTCGTCCCCGGCCTGCGGCTGGCCGCCCCGCGCGACGCCGACCAGCTGCGCGCCCAGCTGCGCGAGGCGGTCGACGTCGCCGACGCCCCGACCGTGGTCCGCTTCCCCAAGGCGACCATCGGCCCGGCCGTCCCCGCGGTCGAGCGGGTCGGCGGCGTGGACGTGCTGCTGCGCACCGGGGAGCTGCCGGAGATCCTGCTGGTCGCGGTCGGCACCACGGCCGGCGCCGGGCTGGACGCGGCCCGGCTGCTGCTCGCCGAGGGGTTCACCGCGACCGTGGTCGACCCGCGCTGGGTCAAGCCGGTCGACCCGGCGCTCCCGCTGCTGGCCGCCGAGCACCGGCTGGTGGTCACCGTCGAGGACAACGGCCGCACCGGCGGCGTCGGCGCGGCGATCGCCCAGGCGCTGCGGGACGCCGACGTGGACGTCCCGGTCCGGGTGCTCGGGCTGCCGCAGGAGTTCCTGGGGCACGCCGCGCGCGGCGAGATCCTGGAGGAGACCGGCCTGACCGGGACCGGGGTCGCCGCCCAGACCGCCGCCTTCGCCAAGAACCTGCTACCGGCCCGCGGACTTCCGGACCGGGGACTACCGAAGTGAGGAGCGAACCAGCACCATGCCGGCCGACCCCGACAGCACCGACCGCCTGGACCGTCCCGAGCACCTCGACGGTCTCGACCGCCTCGACCGCCGCGCCGCCGGGGCGGACCGCGCGGAGCCGCGCTTCGACCTCGCCGCGCTGCTCGCCGAGCGCGGCGGGGAGCGGTACGAGCTGCAAGAGCGCTACCTGAACCCGCAGCTGTCGCGGATGCTGCACACCATCGGCTTCGACAAGTACTACGAGCGTGCGAAAGGGCAGTACTTCTACGACGCCGAGGGCAACGAGTACCTCGACATGCTGGCCGGTTTCGGCATCTTCGCGCTGGGCCGCCACCACCCGGTGGTCCGCTCGGCGATCCAGCAGGTGATGGACCTGGACCTGCCCGACCTGGTCCGCTTCGACTGCTCGCCGCTGCCCGGCCTGCTGGCCGAACGCCTGCTGTCGTACGCGCCCGGGCTGGACCGGGTGTTCTTCGGCAACAGCGGCACCGAGGCGGTGGAGACCGCGCTCAAGTTCGCCCGCTACGCCACCGGCCGGCGGCGGATCCTCTACGCGGACCACGCCTTCCACGGGCTCACCACCGGGTCGCTCTCGGTGAACGGCGAGAGCGGCTTCCGCAAGGGCTTCGACCCGCTGCTGCCGGACACCGCCATCCCGCTCGGCGACCTCGGGGCGCTGGCCAAGGAGCTGAAGCGCGGCGACGTCGCGGCGCTGATCGTCGAGCCGATCCAGGGCAAGGGCGTGCAGGCCGCCCCGCCCGGCTGGCTGCGGGCGGCGCAGGAGCTGCTGCACCAGCACAAGGCGCTGCTGATCTGCGACGAGGTGCAGACCGGCGTCGGCCGCACCGGCGACTTCTTCGCCTACCAGCACGAGGACGGCGTGCTGCCGGACCTGGTCTGCGCGGCCAAGGCGCTGTCCGGCGGCTACGTGCCGGTCGGCGCGACGCTCGGCAAGGGCTGGATCTTCGAGAAGGTGTACTCCTCGATGGACCGGGTGCTGGTCCACTCGGCCAGTTTCGGCTCCAACGCGCAGGCGATGGCGGCCGGGCTGGCGACCCTGGAGGTGATGCGGGACGAGCGGGTGGTGGAGAACGCCCGCAAGGTCGGCGACCACTTCCGGGAGCGGCTGGCGGCGCTGGTCGACACCTACGAGCTGCTCGCCGAGGTGCGCGGCCGCGGTCTGATGATCGGCATCGAGTTCGGTCGGCCGAAGTCGCTGAAGCTGCGGACCGGCTGGACGGCGCTGCAGGCGGCCCGCAAGGGGCTGTTCGCCCAGATGGTGGTCGTCCCGCTGCTGCAGCGGCACCGGATCCTCACCCAGGTGTCCGGCGACCACCTGGAGGTGATCAAGTTGATCCCACCGCTGATCATCACCGAGCAGGACGTCGACCGGTTCATGGACGCGTTCACCGAGGTGATGGAGGACGCCCACCGGGGGAGCGGCCTGATGTGGGACTTCGGCCGGACGCTGGTGAAGCAGGCGGTCACCAACCGCTGAGCCCGCCGCGGTGCGGGGCGGGAGGCCGGGCGGCCGGCTTCCCACCCCGCGGGAGACACCGCGTCAGAGCTCGGTCCGGCGGCGCCGGAGGACGACGACGAGATCGACGACGGCGAACAGGGTGAGGATCCCGCAGGCCACCGCGAAGCCGGTCAGCGTCCCCCGGCTCGGCGCGCCGAACGCCGGGGCGCGGGCCGCCCAGACCGCGAACCCGGCGGTGGCCAGGGCGAACAGCGGGGTGAAGGTCAGCGCGAGCAGGTAGCGCAGCTTGAGGTCACTGCGGGCGGTGGCGGGCTCGGTGCCGCTGCGCCACCGCCGCGGGGTGGTGGCGGGCATCCGAAGTCGCCTCCCGGGCCTGGCCGTTCCGCGTGGTTGTGCCGTACGGGCCGTCTACGATTCCAGCGTACGTCGGGGCAGCGAGCCGGGGAGGGGCGATGACGGAGACGGACGCGGAGGGCTACGCGGGGTTGCGGGTCGAACGGGCGGAGGAGCTGGCCCGTCGGCACGGCTGGGCCTCGGTGCGAGTACTGCCGCAGGGGTCGGCGATGACCATGGACCACCGGGAGGGGCGGCTCAACCTCGCGGTGCGCGACGGGGTGGTGGTACGCAGCTGGGAGGGGTAGCGGGGGTCCCGCCAGGCGTCGCGGGGCGGCGGGTGAGCCGTCGCTCCGCGGTGAGCACCAGTGGCTCCAGCAGCGGGAGCGAGAGCAGCACGAGCAGGCCGGCGGCCCAGCCGGCCAGCACGTCGGTCACCCAGTGGGTGCCCAGGTAGACGGTGGTGAGGCCGACCGACCAGGCGGTCGCGCCGGCCAGCAGCGCGCCCGTGCGGCGCCAGCGGACGGCCAGGTGGGCGAGCACGCCCCAGGTGACCACGGCGTTGGCGGTGTGGCCGGACGGGAATATGGTGCCGCCGGAGAAGAGCTCGGGCGAGCCGACGTAGTGGGCGTAGTGCGGGCCGAGCCGGCCGGTGACGATCTTGACCCCGCCGACCGTGAGGTTGAGCAGCAGCAGTGCCGCGCCCATGACCAGCAGCGGGCGGATCCGGCCCAGCCGGCGGGCGCGCCAGCCGAGCCAGGCGAAGGCGGCGAGGCCGGACGGGCCGCGCTGGCCGGCCACCACCCAGTCGTCCAGCAGCGGCTGCGGGCCGGGCCAGCGTTCACAGGGCCGGACCAGGCGGATCTTCCAGTCGAGGTCGACCAGGGCGGTGTCCAGCAGGACCCCGATGACGACCAGCAGGTAGACCAGCGTGGTGAGGCCCAGCAGGGCGGCCCGGCGGCGGGAGAGCGGCGGCCGGCCGGGCTCGGCGGAGGGGGGCCGTCGGCACTCGCGGCGGGTGGTCGGGTGCTCCGGCTCGACCGGCGGTTCGCTCGGCGCTTGCACGGCCGGGAGCGTACCCAGCGGGCCGGGGGGATTCCCGGGGTAATTCGGAATTCCCCGGCAAAGCCGCAGTGTGATCGCATTATGGTGCTTTGGGGACGGTCTGCCGGTGTTTTCGGATCGAATGTCCGTATGGTGTTCGTGTGCTTTTTCCCAATTCCGGGCAAAACGAACGGGGTGGGAGACCGGTCGGACCGGTTCCCACCCCGTGGTAACCCTGTGTAGGTTCGGTGCGTCAGTCGAGCGGGCCGCCGGCCACGTAGACGACCTGTCCGGAGACGAAGCCGGCGCCCTCGCTGGCGAAGAACGAGATGGTGTGCGCGACGTCCTCCGGGAGGCCGACCCGCTGCACCGGGATCTGGGTGGCGGCGGCGGCCTTGAAGTCCTCGAAGTCCATGCCCACCCGGGCGGCGGTGGCCGCGGTCATGTCGGTGGCGATGAAGCCGGGGGCGACCGCGTTGGCGGTGATGCCGAACTTGCCGAGCTCGATGGCCAGGGTCTTGGTGAAGCCCTGCAGGCCGGCCTTGGCGGCCGAGTAGTTGGCCTGGCCGCGGTTGCCCTGGGCCGAGGAGGAGGACAGGTTGACGATCCGGCCGAAACCGGCGTCGACCATGTGCTTCTGCACCGCGCGGGTCATCAGGAAGGCGCCGCGCAGGTGCACGTTCATGACCGTGTCCCAGTCGGATTCGGTCATCTTGAAGAGCAGGTTGTCGCGCAGGACGCCCGCGTTGTTGACGAGGACGACCGGGGCGCCGAGTTCGGCGACGATCCGGTCGACCGCGGCCTCCACCTGGGCGGCGTCCGAGACGTCGGCGCCGACGGCGATGGCCCGGCCGCCGGCGGCGGTGATCCGCTCGACGGTCTCCCGGCCGGCCGACTCCACCAGGTCGAGGACGGCAACGGCGTAGCCGTCGGCGGCCAGCCGGACGGCGGTGGCGGCGCCCAGGCCGCGCGCCGCGCCGGTGACGACGGCGACCCTGGTGGCGGTGGTCTGCTCGGTCATGCTCGGTCTCGTCTCTCTCGGAGTCTCTCGGAGCCTCTTCGGATGTGCCCGGTGGCTTCGGCGGCCTGCGCGTTCCCAGCGTTCTCCCAGGGAGTACCCGGGGAGTTCCCCGGAACCGGAGGGCCGGTTTCGGACCGGTTCGGGCGGGCGGTCCGGTCGAGGTGGCCATACCCTACCCGCGAGTAGGGGGTGCGGCCAGGACCGAAGGCGCAGGTGACCGAGGGTAAGGACCGACCGGTCGGCTTTCTCCTGCGAACGGGTTACCGACGGGTCGGCTCGGCGCGTAAATATGCCAATGTTGCCGAACCTGCGTCTACTATCCGCCCCTGCCTGCCAGCGAGGGCCCGCCGTTTGTATAGTGTCCGCCAGCAGCCACCGGCTGCACGGCTGGAGCGTTCTCCCTCACAGCGGGACGCCCACTCGCCGTTACTGCCCCACCCGGGTGTCCCACACACACCGGGTGTGACATCGGGACGGATACATGGTGCTGGGGGAGATCCCGACGACCCGTGTGTCCGCGCGACTGCAGCAGTCGCCCGGACACCTCATCCGCGTTGCACAGCAGGTCCACACCCGGTTGTGGTCCGAACACGTCGGAGCCGATCTCACGGCTCCGCAGTTCGCCGTGCTGCTGGTCCTCGCCCTCGAACCGGGCGCTGACCAGCGGACGGTGGGCGAGCGTGCCTCGCTCGACAAGGCCACGATGGCCGAGATGGTCGCCCGGCTGGTCCGGCGCGGCCTGGTGCTTCGGCGCCGAGACCCGGCCGACGGCCGGCGCAAGCTGCTCGCTCTCTCGCAGAGCGGCGCCCAGGCCGTGCGTGAGGCCACCGGCGGAGTGGTCCGCGTGCAGCGCACGCTCTTCGAGCCGCTCACTCCGGAGGAGCAGCTGGAGATCGTCCGGGTGATGGCCAAGATAGCCAGACTGGAACCGGCTCAGGTCGCGGTCCTCACGGACGCGCGGCCGATGCTGGACGCCCAGCGGGCGATCGGCTACCTCATCCGGGTGAGCCAGCAGGTGCACACCAAGCTCTGGTCCGAGCACGTCGGTTCGGAGCTGACGGCGCCGCAGTACGCGGTGCTGGACGCCCTCGAACTCGAGCCGGGCGCCGACCAGCGCACGGTCGGCGAGCTGGCCTCGCTGGACAAGGCCACGATGGCCGAGATGGTCAGCCGGCTGGTCCGGCGCGGCCTGGTCCAGCGTCGCCGTGACCCCTCGGACGGGCGGCGCAACCTGCTGTCGCTCTCGCCGGCGGGTCAGGACCTGCTGCACCGCTCGGCCGCGGGCGTGGCCCAGGTCCAGCGGCTGCTGCTGGACCCGCTGGAGGAGCACGAGCACGAGGCCGCGCTCGCGCTGATCGCCAAGGCGGCCAGGCTCTAGGCCCCGTGCCGCGAGTACAAGCCAAAACGATTCGCCAGGCGACCGACGGTTGACCGAAGCGGACCGGTAGCGGTTCGTGTGGACCGGTGACGGTTCGTACGGGTCAACACGGTGAAGGCCGTCCTCCCCACCGGGAGGGCGGCCTTCACCGTTGCCGCGGGCCGGTCAGCGGCGTGACCGGTCGGTCACCGCTGCCGCGCGGCGTTGACGCCGGTCCGGCCCGTCGGGGCCGGCGGGGGCGGTCAGTTCCAGTCGAAGTCCTGCGGGTCCGGGCCGATCCGGGTGCCGGTGGCGACACCGGCGATCGCGGCCAGGTCCTCGGCGTCCAGCTCGAAGCCGGCGACGTCCAGGTTCTCCTTGATCCGGGACGGGGTGACCGACTTCGGGATCGCGATGACGCCGCTCTGCAGGTGCCAGCGCAGCACCACCTGGGCGACGGTGCGGCCGTGCTTCTCGGCGATCCGGACCAGCGCCGGCTCGCCGAGCAGCTCCTTGCCCTGGCCCAGCGGGCTCCACGCCTCGGTGGCGATCCCGTGCTCGGCGTGGAAGGCGCGCAGCTCCTCCTGCGGGAAGTACGGGTGCAGCTCGACCTGGTTCAGCACCGGGACGACCGAGGACTCCTCGATCAGCCGGGTGAGCTGCTGCGGTCCGAAGTTGGAGACGCCGATCGACTTGACCCGGCCGTCGGCGAGCAGCTGCTCCAGCGCCTTCCAGACGTTGGGGTAGCTGCCGTGCATCGGGCGCGGCCAGTGGATCAGGTAGAGGTCGAGGTAGTCGAGGCCGAGGCGGTCCAGCGAGGCGTCGAACTCGCGCAGCACCGCGTCGCGGCCCTGCTCGCCGGTCCAGTCGCGGGTGCCGGAGTTCCACAGCTTGGTGGTGATGTAGAGGTCCTCGCGGGCCAGGCCGCCGGCCAGGGCCTCGGTGACCGCCTGGCCGGTGCCGGCCTCGTTCTCGTAGATCGCCGCGGTGTCGATCGACCGGTAGCCGGCCTCGATCGCCGAGCGGACGGCGGCGGTGGCCTCCGCGTCCGGCACCTGCCAGACCCCGAAGCCGAGCTGGGGGATCTGCGAGCCGTCGTTGAGCGTGACGTTGGGGATGTTGCTCACGGAAGGAGTGCCCTCTCCTGGTCGTCCTTGGGTTCCGATGGGGCAACCGGCGGGGTGCCCGGAAATGTTCCCGATCGGGGAAAGAATTTTCCTACGCCTGGTACCGGCGCGTGCACAAGCGTACGGGGTGGGCGGGCGGTGGCGGGGCCGCGGCTCGGAAAACCTGTTGCGTAGGTCACATCCGGGTTGGCAGGCTCGCTGCCATGACCTCCTGACCAAGCCGCGGCCGTGACTCTGCCGACCGCCCCCCGCGTCCCTCCGTCCGCATCGCCCCGCAACGGAGCGTCATGCTGCTCGCAACCCTCCCCCTGGCCGATCCCGGCCGTCCCGAACTCTCCTCCCCGCTCGGCTTCCTGCGCTGGCTCCAGCGCGGCCAGCGGCGCGGGCAGGTGCTCGCCACCTGCTGGTCGCTGCTGGAGATGGGCTGTCAGGCCGCCCTGCCCGTCCCGGTCGGACTCGGCGTCCAGGCCGCCGTGGACGGGGACGCCGACGCCCTGTGGCGGGCCGGCGCGCTCGCCCTGGCACTGGCCGCGGTGTCCGCGCTCGGCACCGTCCTGCTGCACCGGCAGGCGGTCTGGAACTGGATCCACGCCGCCACCCAGGTCCGCCAGCTGGTGGCCAGACAGGCCTCCCACCTGGGCGCCGGGCTCTCCCGGCGGATCGCCACCGGCGAGATCGTGGCGGTCGGCAGCGGGGATGTCGAGAAGATCGGCTGGTACGTCGAGCTGATCGCCCGGCTGCGCGGCGCGGTCGTCGTCTGGCTGGCGGTCAGCGCGGCGGTGCTGGCCACCGAGCCGGTCCTCGGGCTGGCCGTGCTGCTCGGCGTGCCGGTGCTCGCGGCCTCGGTCTGGCCGCTGCTCGGCCCCTTCGAACGGCGCTACACGGAGCAGCGCGAGCTCGGCGGCAAGGCCACCGAGCTGGCCGCCGACACGGTGGCCGGGCTCCGCGTGCTGCGCGGCATCGGCGGCGAGGAGCTGTTCCTCGACCGCTACCGGGCCGCGTCCCAGAAGGTGCGCGCCGCGGCCGTCCGCTCGGCCCGGATCTGGTCCCTGATGCAGGCCCAGCAGGTGCTGCTGCCCGGCCTGTTCGTGGTCGGCATCACCTGGTACGGCGCCCGGCTGGCGGCCACCGGGCGGATCTCGGTCGGCACCCTGATCGCCGTCTACGGCGCGACGGCCTTCCTGGCGGCGCCGTTGCGGATCCTCGGCGAGGCGGCCCACGCCTGGAGCGTGGCCCGGGTCTCGGCCGGGCGGGCCGTCCGGGTGCTCTCGCTGGAGCGGACCGGCGGCGGCGAGGACGCGGTGCTGACCGGGCCCGCGCAGTCCGACCTGTTCGACCCGGTCACCGGGCTGACCGCGCGGGCGGGCGAGCTGACCGCGGTGGTCTGCGGCGACCCGGACTTCGCCGGCGCGCTGGCCGAGCGGCTCGGCGGGCACGTCCCGGTGGCCGAGGGCGAGCGGCCGGGGCCGTCCGTCCGGCTCGGCGGGACGGAGCTGGACGGCGTGCCGCTGGCCGAGGCACGGGCCGCCGTGCTGGTGCACGACAAGGAGCCGGTGCTGCTCTCCGGCACCCTGGCGGCGCTGTTCGACGTCCCCGCCTCCGGCCGGGTCGGGCCGGCCGAGGCGCTCGCCGCCGCCCGGGCGGAGGACGTGCTGGCGGCGCTGGTGGCCGGGGGCTCGACTTCCGAGGGGGACCCGATGGCGGCGGAGATCACCGAGCGGGGGCGGTCGCTCTCGGGCGGGCAGCGGCAGCGGCTGGCGCTGGCCCGTTCGCTGCTGGCCGACCCGCCGGTGCTGGTGCTGGACGAGCCGACCAGCGCGGTCGACGCGCACACCGAGTCCCGGATCGCCGGCGGGCTGCGGCAGAACCGCCGGGGGCGCACCACGGTCGTCCTCGCCACCAGTCCGCTGCTGCTCGACCAGGCGGACCGGGTGGTGCTGGTCCGCGACGGGCGGGCGGTCGCGGCCGGAAGCCACCGGGAGCTGATGCGGACCGAACCCGCCTACCGGGCGGTGGTCACCCGCGAGGAGGAGCCGGTGCCGACGGGGGAGCCGGCATGAGGCCGCGAAACCACCGCCCGCGCACCCGAGCCGACGTCCGAGCCCAGTCGAGGAGCACGTCATGAAGCCCCCCGTCCAACAGGAGCAGGGGCCGGCCACCACCCTGCCGGTCGGCTCCCCGGCCGCCGTGCGCGGGTACCTGCGGCTGCTGGCCCGGCGCCACCGGGGCGCCTTCGGCGCGGTGGTCGGCCTGCACTCGGTGGCCACCGTGGCCGGGCTGGTCGGGCCGTGGGTGCTCGGCACCCTGGTCGAGTCGCTGGCCACCGGCACCGCCGGGGCCACCATCACGGTGGCCGTCGCCTGGTACCTGCTCGCGCTGGCGGTGCAGTCCGCGTTCACCTGGTGGTCGCGGCTGCGCGGCAGCATCCTCGGCGAGCGGGTGCTGGCCGACCTGCGCGAGGACTTCCTGGTCCGCTCGGTGGCGCTGCCCACCGGCGTGCTGGAGCGGGCCGGCACCGGCGACCTCGTCTCCCGCGGCACCACCGACATCGACCGGCTGGACAAGTCGGTCCGCGAGGCGGTGCCCGAGCTGGCGGTAGCGGTCGTCTCGCTGCTGCTGGTGCTGGGCGCGCTGGTGGTCACCTCGCCGCTGCTCGCGCTCACCTCGCTGATCGGCCTGCCGCTGCTGCTGGCCTCCTCCCGCTGGTACTTCCGGCGGGCCCCGCAGTCCTACCGGAACGAGTCGGCCGGGTACGCGGCGGTCAACGCGGTGCTGGCCGAGACGGTGGACGCGGGCCGGACGGTCGAGGCGCTGCGGCTGGGCGAGCAGCGGGTCCGGCTGACCGACCGCAAGCTGGCGGAGTGGATCGCCTGGGAGCGGTACACGCTCTGGCTGCGCTCGGCCTGGTTCCCGACCATCGACGCGGTGTACACGCTGGCGGTGCTCGGTCCGCTGGTGCTCGGCGGGCTGTTCGCCGTCCGGGGCTGGATCACCGTGGGCCAGCTGACCACCGGGGTGCTGTACGCCCAGGCGCTTGTCGCCCCGGTCGACCTGATCCTGCGCTGGTACGACGAGCTGCAGATCGGGCAGGCCTCGCTGGCCCGGCTGGTCGGCGTGCGCGAGGTACCGGCGGCGGAGGGCGACGAGGAGGTCCGGCCGGACGGCCGGCGGGTCGAGGCGCGGGAGGTCCGGTTCGGCTACCGCGAGGGCGCCGACGTGCTGCACGGCATCAGCCTGGACGTCGCCCCGGGCAGCCGGGTGGCGCTGGTCGGGCCGTCCGGGGCGGGCAAGTCCACCCTGGGCCGGCTGCTCGCCGGGATCTACGCGCCCGGCCGGGGCAGCGTGACGCTCGGCGGGGCGGCGCTGGCGCGGATGCCGGCCGAGCGGGTGCGCGCCGAGGTCGCGCTGGTCAACCAGGAGCACCACGTCTTCGTCGGCACGCTCCGGGACAACCTGCGGCTGGCCGCGCCCGACGCCGACGACACCGAGCTGCGCGGCGCGCTGGACGCGGTGGACGCCGGGGAGTGGGTGGACGCGCTGCCGGCCGGGCTGGACACCGAGGTCGGTTCGGGCGGCGCCGCGCTGACCCCGCCGCAGGCGCAGCAGCTGGCGCTGGCCCGGCTGGTGCTGGCCGACCCGCACACCCTGGTGCTGGACGAGGCCACCTCGCTGCTGGACCCGCGGGCCGCCCGGCACCTGGAGCGTTCGCTCTCCCGGGTGCTGGAGGGCCGGACGGTGATCGCCATCGCGCACCGGCTGCACACCGCGCACGACGCGGACGTGATCGCGGTGGTGGAGGACGGGCGGATCAGCGAGTACGGGCCGCATCCCGAGCTGGTGGCGGCGGGCGGGCCGTACGCGGCGCTCTGGCGGTCCTGGCGGGACGAACGGTGAGCCCGCACCGGGACGAGCGGTAAACCCGCGCGGGGCCGCGTTGCCCCGTGCGGGTTACTCCCGGGCGCGTACCCGGGCAAACCCCGTCAATCGCCCGCAGACTGCACGGGTGACCAAGATTTCGGACGGTTCGTCCGGTTCCAAGCGCAGTGAGATCGGTGGGGTCCCGACCCGGTACATCGGGATCGGCGTCATCGTCGTCCTGGCGGTGTGGTTCCTGTTCGCCAACCTCGACAAGGTGAAGATCCAGTTCTGGGTGTTCACGGTGACCGCGCCGCTCTGGATCGCCCTGCTGGCCACGCTGCTCGCCGGTGGCGCGCTCGGCTGGCTGCTGAAGGGGCGGCGCGGACGGTGAGCGCGGCCGCCGAGCCCCCGTCCGCCCAGCCTCCCTCCGCCGCCCAGCCTCCGTCCGCCGCCGCGCCCCAGCCGCCGCCCGGTCCCGGCGGCTTCACGCCGCTGATCGAGCTGCGCGGCGTCAACAAGCACTTCGGGGCGCTGCACGTGCTGCAGGACATCGAGCTGACGATCGGCCGGGGCGAGGTGGTGGTGGTGATCGGGCCGTCCGGCTCCGGCAAGTCCACCCTGTGCCGGGCGATCAACCGGCTGGAGCCGATCGAGTCCGGATCCATCGTGATCGACGGCGAGCCGCTGCCCGCCGAGGGCAAGGGCCTGGCCCGGCTGCGGGCCGAGGTCGGGATGGTGTTCCAGTCCTTCAACCTGTTCGCGCACAAGACCGTGCTGCAGAACGTCTCGCTGGCGCAGATCAAGGTGCGCGGGCGTGGCAAGGCGGAGGCGGACGCCAAGTCCCGGGCGCTGCTGGAGCGGGTCGGGCTGGTCGGGCAGGCGGACAAGTACCCGGCCCAGCTGTCCGGCGGCCAGCAGCAGCGGGTGGCGATCGCCCGGGCGCTGGCGATGGACCCCAAGGCGCTGCTGTTCGACGAGCCGACCTCGGCACTCGACCCCGAGATGATCAACGAGGTGCTGGACGTGATGCGCGCGCTGGCGCACGAGGGCATGACCATGGTCGTGGTGACCCACGAGATGGGCTTCGCCCGCGCCTCCGCCAACCGGGTGGTGTTCATGGCCGACGGGCGGATCGTCGAGGACCGCGCCCCGGAGGAGTTCTTCGGCGCCCCGGAGAGCGAGCGGGCCCGGGACTTCCTCTCCAAGATCCTGAAGCACTGAGGCCGGGCCCGTGAAGAGGATCGTGACCGCCGCGGCCGTCGCCGTGCTGCTGGCCGGCTGCGGCAAGGCCGGCACCCCGCCGCCCAAGGGGCCGCAGCCCAGTTCGCTGCCCAGCTACCAGGTGGCGAGCGGCCCCGCCGTCACCGGCTCGCCGACCCTGGACGCGGCCCGCGGCCGGGGCCGCCTGGTGGTCGGCGCCAAGGAGGACCAGCCCTACCTGGGGCAGAAGAACCCGGCGACCGGGCAGTACTCCGGCTTCGACATCGAGATCGCCAAGATGCTCGCCGCCGACCTCGGCTTCGGCCCGGACCGGATCGAGTTCAAGACCATCGCCTCGGCCAACCGCGAGACCGCGCTGCAGAACGGCCAGGTCGACTACTACGTCGGCACCTACACCATCAACGACAACCGCAAGAAGCTGGTCGGCTTCGCCGGCCCGTACTTCCTGGCCGGCCAGTCGCTGCTGGTCCGCAAGAACGACAAGGCCATCAACGGGCCGCAGGACCTGGACGGCAAGAAGGTCTGCTCGGCGGCCGGCTCCACCCCGTACCAGCGGATCCAGAAGCAGTACCCGAAGGCCAGGCTGATCGGCTACGACACCTACTCGGCCTGCGTGGACAACCTGATCACCTCCCAGGTGGACACCGTCACCACCGACAACACGATCCTGATGGGCTACGCGGCCAAGGTGCCGGACGAGCTCAAGGTGGTCGGGCCGCTGTTCTCCCAGGAGCCGTACGGGATCGGCACGCCGAAGAACGACACCGTGCTGCGCGGGGCGCTCAACGACGCGCTGGCGCACCACGAGGAGAACGGCGACTGGAAGAAGGCGTACGACGCGACCCTCGGCCTCTCCGGGGTGCCCGCGCCGGCCCCGCCGCCGATCGACCGGTACTGAGAGGGGGACCCGGCTGTGAAAACGCTGACCGACAACTGGTCGACCTACTGGGACGGCTTCCTCGGCACCCTCTCGCTGTTCGCGGTGAGCGCGGTGCTGTCGCTGGTGCTCGGGGTGCTGATGGCGAGCTTCCGGGTGTCGCCGGTGAAGCCGCTGCGGGTGTTCGGGACGACCTGGGTGACCCTGCTGCGCAACACCCCGCTGACGCTGCTCTTCTTCATCGTCGTGCTGGGGCTGCCGCGGTTCGACATCACCCTGCCGTTCTTCACCTTCGCGGTGCTCGCGCTCGGCTGCTACACCTCGGCGTTCGTCTGCGAGGCGATGCGCGCGGGCGTCAACACGGTGCCGCTCGGGCAGGGCGAGGCGGCCCGCAGCCTGGGCATGACCTTCGGCCAGACGATGGGGCTGGTGGTGCTGCCGCAGGCGTACCGGTCGGTGGTGGCGCCGATCGGCAGCGTGATGATCGCGCTGGCGAAGAACACCGCGATCGCCGGCTCGTTCAGCGTGACCGAGCTGCTCGGCACCTACCGGACCATCAACGAGCTCGGCTACAGCATCGTCTGGACCTTCGTCTGGATCGCCGTCGGCTACCTGATCATCACCCTGGCCATCAGCGCCGTGTTCAACGTGCTGGAACGACGAATGGCGGTGTCGCGATGACGGTGGAGTCCTCGGCGCTCTACGACATCCCCGGCCCGAAGGCGCTCGCCCGGCACCGGCTGTACGGCTGGATCGCGCTGCTGGCGATCGCCGCGCTGCTCGGCTGGATCGTCTACATGCTCTTCCACACCCACCAGTTCACCGAGTCCAAGTGGCTGGCCTTCGAGTACGAGGGCGTCCAGGACCTGCTGCTGCGCGGGCTGGCCAACACCCTCAAGGCCTTCGGCTGGACGGTGCTGTTCGCGCTGCCGTTCGGCGCGCTGTTCGCCGCCGGGCGGCTCTCCGACCACCGGGTGGTGCGCTGGCTCTCCACCCTGGTGGTGGAGTTCTTCCGGGCCATGCCGCTGCTGGTGATGATCTTCTTCATCTTCGTGGCGCTCAAGGTCGAGCCGCTCTGGGCGCTGGTGGCCGGGCTGGTCCTCTACAACGGCTCGGTGCTCGCCGAGGTGTTCCGGGCCGGAGTGCTGGCGGTGCCCAAGGGCCAGAAGGAGGCCGCCTTCGCGCTCGGCCTGCGCAAGACCCAGGTGATGGCGTACGTGCTGGTGCCGCAGGCCAACCGGGCGATGCTGCCGGCGATCATCAGCCAGCTGGTGGTGGCGCTCAAGGACACCTCGCTGGGCTTCCTGATCACCTACGAGGAGTTCCTGCACGCGGGCAAGCTGATCGCCACCAACCTGGACTACGACCTGCCGTTCATCCCGGTGGTGATGGTGATCGCGCCGATCTACATCGGGATGTGCCTGCTGCTCTCCTGGTTCGCCCGCTGGGTCGAGCGGCGCAGCCGGCGCAGCCCGAGCGTGCGGGGCGGGGCGCCGGTGGCCAGCGCCGAGGTGTCGATGGGGCTGCCGCCCGCCGCCCAGCGGTAGCGCCGGTCGGCCGTGGGACGTGTGGTTCGGGGGTAAACCATAGGTTCAGGCGGGATCGGGCTCGATACCTCCAAACTCTGCTTATGATTGCCGGACAGTGGCACGGCGGCCGGGCGGAGGGGCAGTGGAGCCGGTATTCGACTCACGGCACATCAGGACCTTCCACGAGGTCGTCCGGGCCGGCTCCTACTCGGCGGCCGCCCGCGAACTCGGCTACACCCAGCCCGCCATCACCCAGCAGATGAAGGCCCTGGAGCGGACCGTCGGACTGCCGCTGTTCACCCGGGCCGGGCGCGGGCTGCGGCTCACCGAGGCCGGCGAGGCGCTCGCCCGGCACGCCGAGCAGATCCTCGGCAGCCTCTCCGCCGCCCAGCAGCAGCTCGCCGCGCTGTCCCGGCTGCGGGCCGGCCGGGTCCGGGTCTGCGCCTTCCCCAGCGCCAACGCCACCCTGATCCCGGAGGCGATGGCCCGGCTGCTCGCCGAGCACCCCGGCGTCCGGGTCGAACTGCTGGAGGCCGAGCCGCCGGACTCGGTCCAGCGGCTGCTGCGTGGGGAGTGCGACATCGCGCTGGCCTTCCGTTATCCGGGCGCGACCGCCGAGGTCCCGGACGGCCTGGACGAGATCCCGCTGATGGAGGATCTGCTGACGGTGCTGCTCCCGGTCGGCCACCCGCTCGGCCGCCGGCACGCCGTCCGGCTGGCCGACCTCGACGGCGAGCGCTGGATCGCGGGCTGTCCGCGCTGCCGGGCCAACCTGCTGCACGTCTGCGCCGAGGAGGGGTTCGCCCCCGACATCGTGTTCTCCACCGACGACAACCTCGCCGTGCAGAGCCTGGTCGCCGCCGGGGTCGGGATAGCCCTGATGCCCGCGCTGGTGCTCTCCTTCATGTGCCACCGCAAGGTCACCGGCCGGGCCGTCGAACCGCACCTGCGGCGCCAGGTCAGCGCGTACGTGCTCCGCGAGCACCGACGGATCCCGGCGACCGCGCTGGTCCTGGACCACCTGCGGCAGGCCGCCGCCACCCGGGTCGGCTGCTGAGCGCCCGGCGCCTCCCGCGCTGATTCATAAGCGGTGATTGGGGGAGCGCGAAAGAACCCTCCTTGGACGTGATAGGTCGGCCGGGGCGAACCTGCTCCCATGACAACGACAGCCACGGTCGGCAGCGACCGGCTCACCGAGCGTATGACCGCCCTCGTCGGCGAGATCCGCGCGGTCGTGGACCGCGGCCTGCCGCCGGAACTCACCGCCTACCTGGTCGGCGAACGCCTCGCCCCGCACCTCGGCGACGCCGAGCTGCTCACCGCCGAGCAGTGCGAGGGCGACCCGGAGCGCTACCGCCAGCACGTCCTGCACGCCGAGCACGACGGCTCCTTCTCCGTCGTCGCCCTGGTCTGGCTGCCCGGGCAGCGCACCCCGATCCACGACCACGTCTCCTGGTGCGTGGCCGGCGTCCACCAGGGCCAGGAGAGCGAGACCCGCTACCGGCTGGTCTCCGACGGCCGCACCGCCCACCTGGTCGAGACCGAGCACGTGGTCGGCCCGGCCGGCACCGTCGCCGCCTTCGCCCCGCCCGGCGACATCCACCTCGTCCGCAACGCCTGCGACTCCACCGCCATCTCCATCCACGTGTACGGCGCCGACGTCGCCCGGCTCGGCACCAGCATCCGGCGGGTCTACCGGCTGCCCGCCGGCGACCAGCGGTGAGCCCCGCATGGCACTGACCGTCCGGGAGCGCCGGGTCCGCACCCGCACCCTGCCCCCACTCGGCGGGGACACCCCCGGCCTGCTGCTCGCCGCCCTCGGGGTGGCCGCCGCGGTGGCCGTCCACCAGGCCGTCCCCGCCGTGCCCAAGCTCACCGCCGCCGTCGTCCTCGGCGTGGCCGCCGCCCACCTGCCGGGCCTGCGCCCGGTGGTCCGCGGCGTCGCCAAACCCGGGCTCTCCACGGCCGGCAAGCGGCTGATGCGGATCGGCATCGTGCTGCTCGGCCTCAAGCTCAGCCTGGACGACGTGCTCGGCCTCGGCTGGGCCACCGTCGCGATGGTGCTCGCCGTCGTCACCGCCACCTTCGCCGGGACCTACTGGCTCGGGCGGCGGCTCGGCCTGCCGGGCGACCAGCCGCTGCTGATCGCCACCGGCTACTCGATCTGCGGCGCCTCGGCGATCGGCGCCGTCAGCCAGGCCGCCGGCAGCGAGGAGGAGGACGTCGCCTCCTCGGTCGCCCTGGTCACCCTCTGCGGCACCCTGGCGATCGCCGTGCTGCCGCTGCTCCAGCACCCGCTCGGGCTGGACCCGAGCGGCTTCGGGCGCTGGGTCGGCGCCAGCGTGCACGACGTCGGTCAGGTGGTCGCCACCGCGCAGACCGGCGGCGCGGGCGCGCTGCGCGAGGCGGTGCTGGTCAAGCTGATGCGGGTGGTGCTGCTCGCCCCGCTGGTGGCCGGGGTCGCGGTGGCCGTCCGGCGCTCGCGGACCCGGAGCGGCAGGACGACCGGCAAGCGGCCGCCGCTGCTGCCGCTGTTCGTCGCCGGCTTCCTGGCGATGATCGCGCTGCGCACCACCGGGGTGCTGCCCGAGCGGACGCTCGCCCTGGCCGGGGACGCCCAGGAACTGCTGCTCGCGGCCGCGCTGTTCGGGCTCGGCAGCGCCGTCCACCTGCCGACGATGGTGCGCACCGGCGGACGGATCGCGCTGCTCGGGCTCGGCTCCTGGGTGATGGTGGCCGGGGTCTCGTACCTCGGGGTGCTGGTCACCACCTGAGCGCTCGGCGCCGGCGGCACACGTGACGCGGCCCACCCGGGGGTGGGCCCGTCTCGGCTATTGTCGGGCGGGTGGTCCGTCGGCCCGGCGGCGCACCGCAGCGTCGGCGCGTCGTTCGTCGGCCACCGCACCCGAGCACCCGTGTACCCGAGCACCGCAGAGGAAGCACCGCATGTCCACCGCACTGCCCGAACGGGACGGTCTCGGCGCCGTCGTCACGCTCGACCGGCGCGAGGGCCCCTTCGGGGAGGTGGTGCTGCGCCGGCGCGGGCGGGACTTCGAGATCATCGCCAACGGCTGCTTCCTGATGGACACCGCCGACGGGCGGTCCGAGCGGCTGCTGATCCAGGCGGCGCTGGACGAGCTGGACCGGGCCGGCGCGGCGGCCGGCACCGGCGCGCCGGAGCGGCCGGCGGTGCTGATCGGCGGCCTGGGCGTCGGCTTCTCGCTGGCCTACGCGGCGGCCGAGCCGCGCTGGGGGCGGATCGCCGTGGTCGAGCGCGAGAACGCGATCATCGAGTGGCACCGGACCGGCCCGCTGGCCGCCTTCTCGGCGGGCGCGCTGGAGGACGGCCGGGTCGAGGTGCTGCACACCGACCTGCTGGAGTACCTGGCGGCCGCCGACGGCGCCCGCTACCACGCGCTCTGCCTGGACATCGACAACGGCCCGGACTGGACCGTCACCGACTCCAACGCCGGGCTGTACGGCGCGGACGGGCTCGCCGTGCTCTGGCACCGGCTGGAGCCGGGCGGGGTGCTGGCGGTGTGGAGCGCGCAGCCGTCGCGGGCCTTCGAGGAGGCGCTGCGGGCGGCCGGCTTCTCCGACGTGGTCACCCACGAGGTCCCGGTGGCCCGGGGCGTGCCGGACGTCGTGCACCTGGCCCGCCGCGCGCTCTGATTCCGCCGAGCGCGCGACGGGCCGGGTGGTCCGGACCGATCGGTCGTTACTTCAGGCCGTTGTCCACGGCGGCCATCAGCTCACCGTTGGCGGTGTCGCCGTCGAAGGCCCAGATCATCGCGCCGGCCAGCCCCTGGGACTTGATCCAGGCGGTCTTGCGGGCGATCTCGGTCGGGTCGTCGTAGGTGTAGAAGACGGTCCCGTTGTAGATGTAGGAGTGGCCGGCCACCGGGTCGCGGTAGATGGTGTAACCGCCGCTGGTGGCCATCTCCTTGAGCTTGCGGTAGTCCTCGAACCCGGCCTCGTAGGTGCCGGGGCCGGGGCCCGTCGCGGTCTGGAAGAGGCCGTTGGTGGTGCCGCGCGGCACGCCCGTCCAGCCGCGTCCGTAGAACGGGATGCCCAGCGTGAGCTTGCTCTTCGGGGCGCCGCCGGTGACGTACGCGCCGATCGCGATCTCGGAGCTGAACTGCCGGGCGGGCGGGTTCGGGTCGCCGGCCGCGACCTTGATGCCGGACTGCTGGTTGGTGACCATCTCCCAGCCGCCGTGGTAGTCGTAGCCCTGGATGGTGGCGAAGTCGAAGGCGCCGAACAGGCCGGGGATGTCGATGCCGGCGGCGATCTTCGCCGGGTCGGCCGGGAGGAAGGCGCTCAGCGTGTAGTGCTTGGCGGTGGTGGCGCCGAGCGCGTCCAGCTGGCGGCGGAACTCCTGGGCCAGCAGGGTGTAGTTGGCCTTGTCGGCGGGCCGGAAGATGTTCCCGGTGTGCCCGTCCGAGTTCGGCCACTCCCAGTCGAGGTCGATGCCGTCGAAGATGCCGGCCGCGCTGCCCGGGCCGCCGCGGCCGTCGATCACCGGCAGGTTGCCCTTGATGTACATGTCGATGCAGGAGCTGACCAGCGCCTTGCGGGAGGCGTCGGTGGCCGCCGCGTCGGAGAACCACTTGCTGTAGGACCAACCGCCCAGCGAGATCTGGATCTTGAGGTTGGGGTACTTGGCCTTGAGCTGCTTCAGCTGGTTGAAGTTGCCGGCCAGCTTCTGGTCCCAGGTGTCGGTGGTGCCGGCCACCGAGCTGCCCGCGTCCCAGCCCTTGCCGAAGTCGGCCCAGGCGTCACCGGCGCCGTCACCGGCGTTCGGGTCGTTGTCCGGCCCGGCCGCCTTGTTGGTGATGAAGCACTGCTTGGTGGACGGGTGGATGTTGGCGAAGGCGTAGTTGAGCGTGGTGAGCCGGCCGGCCGAGCCGGAGGTGTCCAGCTTCTTCACGCTGTAGCCGCGGGCGTAGATGGACCACTGGGTGAAGTAGCCGATCTTCATCGTCGCGGGGGTGCTGCCGCCCGGCTTGGTCTTGCCGGTCACCGGGCCGGAGACCGGGGAGACGTTGCCGGCCGCGTCCCGGGCCTTGACGGTGAAGGTGTACGAGGTGTCCGGCGCCAGGCTGCCGACGGTGGCGGACGGGGTGGTGACGGTCGCGGCGAGCGCGCTGCCGCTGTAGACGTCGTAGGCGGTGACGCCGACGTTGTCGGTGCTGGCTGCCCAGCTCAGCGAGATCGAGTTGGCGTCGGAGCCGGTCACGGTGGGCGTGCCCGGGGTGGTCGGCGCCTCCTTGTCCTCCACCGGGGGCTTGGTGGTGACGCTGACCGGGCCGGCCGCCGCCGAGCGGTTGCCCGCCGCGTCGAAGGCCTGGACGGTGAACTGGTAGGCGGTGCCGGCGGTCAGGCCCTGCACGGTCGCGGCGGTGGTGGCGCCGTCGGTGGTGGCGACCTTGGTGGTGCCCTGGAAGACGTCGTAGCCGGTGACGGCCACGTTGTCGGTGCTCGCCGTCCAGGACAGGTCGACCGAGGTCTGGGTGACGGTGCCGGCCTGCAGGTTGCCGGGGACGGTCGGCGCGGTCTGGTCCCCGCCGTTGCCGTCGCACGGCTGGCCGTTCAGCTTGCAGTTCTTCAGCGGCTGGTAGGCGCCCGAGTAGGCGATGTTGAAGCCGACGTTGTAGGTGCCGCCGGCCGGCAGGGTGGCGGCCCAGCCGGGGTTCTTCACCGTGACGTGGGAGGCCGAGGTGGTGTACGTCGCGTTCCAGAGGCCGGCGACGGTGTTGCCGGTGGGCAGGTCGAACTCCAGCGTCCAGCCGTTGACCGGCGCGGTGGAGCCGTTGGTGATGGTGTAGCCGCCGTCGTAGCCGCTGCCCCAGTCGCTGCCCTTGGTGAAGGTCGCGGTGACCGATCCGGCGGCGGCCTCGGCGGCGCGTTCGGCCGCGGCGTTGGCCAGGGAGGCGGGGAGGGCTGCGGCGAGCAGCGGGACGAGCAGGGTCCCGGCTGCCAGCAGCGGCAGGCTGATCCGACGTCTGCGCATGGGTGTGGCTCCTGTCCTGGGGTCCCGGGGCAGGCCCGGACGCCCCGTTACCCGTGGGGAGGTGTCAGGTGCGTGGAGCGGTGTGCTCCGGGCCATGGGGGCGGCGCGGAACCGGAGACCTCGGGCCGTCGGGGTGCCACGGAGGATCCTGTGCCGAGGGTAGGGAGCGGGACCGGCAACTGGCAATAGGTCTGTACCAGTTGCCGGTCGTGGACATGGCGGATGCGCAGGTGGGCGATGTCGTTCCGGAAAACGGATCAGCCGAACGGGCTGTGCTCCGGGGCGGTGGCGGGCGGCGGCGGGGCCGGGGCCTCGGCGGTGGGCGGGGTGCCGAGGATGCCGAACGGGTCGAAGTCCGGCGGCGGGACGTTCACCGGCGTGCCCTTGGGACGGCGCTCCGGCTCGTCCTCCGGCGCGGCTGCGGCCGGGGCGGCGGCCGGGACGGGGGCGGCGACGGGCTCCGGGACGTCCTCGGGGACCAGGATCGGCTGGGCCGGGGTCGGGTCCGCGACCGGCGCGAAGGGGTTGAAGTCGGCCGGCGGGATCCGGACCGGCGTCCCGCGCAGATGGACCGGCAGCGGCGTGGCCTCGTCGGGCCCGGCCGCCACCGGCGGGACTGCCTCGACCGGGGCCTCGGCCGGGGGCACGGCCGGGGCCGGCGGAAGGACGGCTTCGGCGGCCGGGGTCGGGGCCGGGACGGCGGCCGAGGCGGCCGTGACCGGGGTGCCCGGCACGCCGTCCCAGCCGAACTGCACGCTCTTCAGCAGCTCGGCGAACACGTCCGCGTACAGCTCCCAGTCCTGCGGCTGGGCGGTGGTCAGCTGCGCGCACAGCACCGAGACGCCGTCCGGCAGCGGGACGAACGCCTCCACCACCGAGGTGACCGACCAGCGGCGCGCCCCGTCGGCGGCCAGCGGGCCGGGCACCGGGACGCTGCGGCCCTCGACCAGGACGGCGGCCGGCCCGGCGGGCAGCAGCACCGTCCAGACCTCGGCGTGCCGGCGGACGGTGGCCAGTTCGGTGGCGAGGCCGGTGATCGGCAGCGGGTGGCGGGCGAGCGAGACGACCAGGGTGGCGTCGGCGGGCCGGCCGTCCACCCGGAGGGCGCTGACGCCGGCGTAGACGGCGCCCGCGGCGGTGACCGCGTCCGCCAGGGCGGCGGCGACCACCGCGAAGTCGCGGCGCTCGGCCGGGCCGGCGCCGCTGAACAGCTCCTCGGCGGTCTCCGCCAGGTGCGCGGCCAGCTCGGCGGCGGCCGCGCCGGTGGCGGGGGCGACGCCCCGGCCGGCCGGGATGCCGTCGACCGGGCCGGTGGGCACCGTCCGGGCGGAGACCCCGGGCGGGCCGCCCGGCGAGGTGAGCGCGTGGAAGCCCGGCGGGACGACCAGCCGGACCTCGGCGCCCGCGCCGGTGGCCAGCTCGACCGGCTGCCGGGTCTGCTGACCGGCGGCCAGCGCGGCCAGCGGCGCGGCGAACGGCGGGCGGAGCTTGGGGTCGGCGGGCTCGCCGGTCACCGGGAGCCCGAAGCCGGCGGCGCTGAGCGCCTCGGGGGAGTCGGCCGGCGCGCCGCGGACGGGGCCGTCGGCGCCGTAGCGGGCCAGCAGCGCGCCGGTCACCAGTGGGGCGAGCTCGGCGCCGCTGCCGGGGCGGGCGGTGCCGGCGGTGACCACCGTGCCGAGCCGGTCGACGGCGGTGTGCACCGGGCCGTTGGGCGCCAGCGGCAGCTGGAACAGGGCCTCGGCGGCCGGGTGCGCGGTGGCCCGCAGGGCGGTCAGCGCGGCCGCGGGGTGGCGCGAGGTGCGGGCGTCGAAGAGGGCGTCGGTGAGGCTCCCGAGCGTCGCGGAGATCCGCTCGGCGGCCGCGAAGGGGTTGGCCTCCGCCGTGAACTGGCCGTCCTGGGTCAACTGTTGAGCCCCCCGCTCTGTTCGGTGTGCGTTCGCTGGTCCGGGGATCCGGGCCCGGGGGTGACCGGCGGGCCGTCAGATCCGTGCACATTCCTATCAGAGGCCGCCGACGTGGCAGAACCGGCCGTCAGTCGGCGGCGGGTCGGGTGGCGGGTCCGGTGGTGGCCTCGTCGACGGGCTCGTCGGCGCGCTCGGTGGCAGGTTCGGTGGCAGGTTCGTCGGCGGGTTCGACGGCCAGCGCGGTGACCGCCTCGGCCAGACCCGGGACCGTCAGCAGACCGGCCAGGTCGCGGACCAGCCGCCCGGTCGGGCCGTCCGGGCGCTCGTCGGCGAAGAAGCCGGCCAGCTCGGCGGCCAGCGCGGGCTCGCGGGCGGCGGTCAGCGTCAGCGCCGCGACGAACTCCTGCACCAGGTGCAGCTGCAGCTCCTCCAGCGGCACCGAGCGGTCGGCCAGCCACTCCAGCGAGGTGATCTCGGCGTTGGCGATCCAGGCTCGCACGGCGAGCCGCAGCGCCGGGCTGGGCGCGGGGAGCGCCAGGTGGCTGAGGATCTGCTCGTGCGCGGCCTGCCGGACCTCGTCGATCACCGCCGAGGTGTGGGTACTGGCCGCGACCGACCCGCCGCGCAGCAGCGCCGCGAAACCCGGGCCGTGGCTCTGTACGAAGTCCAGGTAACGGCCCATCACCCGGTACAGCCGCTCGGAGAGCGCGCCCTCGGCCGGCTCCTCGAAGCGGCCGGCCAGCTCCCGGCCGGCCCGGCGCAGCGACTCCTCGTAGAGCGCCTGCTTGCCCGCGAAGTAGTGGTAGACCAGCGGCCGGGAGGCGCCGGCGGCGGCCGCGATGTCGTCGATCGACACCTCCTCCGGCGGGCGGCGGCTGAACAGCTCCAGCGCGACGGCGATCAGCTGCTCGCGCCGCTCGTCGACGCTGAGCCGCCGCCGCTGCGGCCGCTCGGGGCGTCCGGCCGAACCGGCGGGCCCGGCCGGACCGGTGGGCCCGGTGCGCTCCGGACGGTCGCTGTGCGCGGGCGCGGGGGAGGGAGCCGACGGCGTGCGGGATGCCATGCGCGCCACCCTATCCGCCGTCCCCGGCGGGCCGGGGGCCGCCTTGTGGATCAGGCCGGGCCGGGGTCGATCCACCGGCCGCGCCTCAGCGGTCCAGGTAGCGGCGGTAGGCCTCCAGGCCGTCCGGGACGAAGGTGTCGCGGGCGAGGCGGTCGGCCAGTTCGGCCGGGGTCAGCCAGGCGTGCCAGGCGACCTCGGACTCCTGCGGCGCCACCGGGCCGTCCCACTCGGCCTCGTGGATGTCGCAGAACCAGGCCAGGCCGTCGCCCCGGTAGAGGAAGCGGAACAGCGGGCGGGTGGCGATCCCGCTCACCCCCAGCTCCTCCTCGGCCTCCCGGACGGCGGCCTCCGCGTAGGTCTCGCCGGTGCCCACCACGCCGCCGACGAACATGTCGTGGGCGCCCGGGGCGAACAGCTTGGTGTCGGTGCGCCGGTGCACGAAGATCCGCCCGGCCGGATCGCGGACCAGGATGAAGACGCACCGGTGGATCAGCCCGTCCCGGTACACCTCCCCGCGCGGTGCGGTCCGGATCACCCGGTCGTGCTCGTCGACGACGTCCAGCAGCTCATCGGCAGGGTTGGTCATGACTGACAGGTTAGGGTTTCCGGGCGATTCACGGACGGACGATCGATGAGGACGGCGCGCGGTGGTGGAGATCTGGGGCGAGACGGCCGAGGGCTTCGAGCCGGTGCGGGCGGCGTTCGCGCGCAACTTCCGCGAGTACGGCGAGCTCGGGGCCGCGTTCGCGCTGTACGTGCGCGGCCGCAAGGTGGTCGACCTGTGGGGCGGTGACGCCCGGCCCGAGGTCGGCGGCCGGCCCGCCCCGGCCGTGCCGTGGACGGCGGACACCGCGCAGGTGCTGCGCTCGGTGACCAAGGGCCTGACGGCGACCACCGCGCTGCTGCTGGCCGAGCGCGGACAGCTGGACCTGGACGCCCCGGTGGCCGGGTACTGGCCGGAGTTCGCGGCGGCCGGCAAGGGCGGGGTGCCGGTGCGCTGGCTGCTCTCGCACCAGGCCGGGGTGCCGGCGCTGGACGTGCCGCTGCGTCTGGAGGACGTGCTCACCTGGGAGCGGGCGGCCGCCGCGGTGGCGGCGCAGCGGCCCGCCTGGGAGCCCGGCACCGCGCACGGCTACCACCCGTACACCTTCGGCTGGCTGGTCGGCGAGGTGGTGCGCCGGGTGAGCGGGCGGACCGTCGGCCAGTACTTCGCCGAGGAGATCGCCCGGCCGCTCGGCCTGGACCTGTGGATCGGGCTGCCGGCCGGCGCCGCGCCCCGGGTCGGCCGGCTGGTCGACCTGCCCGCGCCGGAGGCGGCCCGGACCGGGCCGAGCGGGCTGCGGCTGCGGCCCAAGCAGTCGGTCCGGGACGCCTACCAGGACCCGGCCTCGCTGACCGCCCGGGCGTTCGCCTCGGTGCGGCCCGGGGTGGACCTCAACGACCCGGCGGTGCAGGCCGCCGAGATCCCCGGCGCCGGCGGCATCGGCACCGCGCGTTCGGTGGCCCGGTTCTACGCGGCGCTGATCGGCGCGGCGGACCGGCACGGCGGCAGCGGCGGGACGCTGCCGCCGCTGCTCGGGCCCGAGCTGCTGGCGCGCGCGGTCGGGCCGGTGGTCAGCGGCCCGGACCGGGTGCTGATCGTCAACTCGACCTTCGGGCTGGGCTTCTTCCGGCACGGCCCGACCTCGCTGATGGCCTCGCCGGCCAGTTTCGGCCACCCGGGGCGGGGTGGCTCGCTGGGCTTCGCGGACCCGGAGCTCGGGATCGGCTTCGGCTACGTCACCAACGGGATGCAGCCCGGGGTCACCGGGGACGTCCGCTCCCGGACCCTGATCCGCGCGGTGCGGGAGTGCCTGGGCCTGTCCTAGCCGGTCGGGGACGGTCAGGCCTGGCCGGTCTCGAAGCGGCTGATCCGGCCGCCGTGGACGGTGAACCGCCAGGCGGTGCGCATCTCGCCCCAGGTGTCGTTGCGGAAGTCGGCGACCAGCGCCAGGCCGCCGTCGGACTCCTTCTGCACCTCCATGTGGCCGTTGGCGGTGAAGATCTCCTTGTCGATCCACTGCAGGAGGTCGCGGTCGGAGCCGTCGTCGGACATGGTCGCGTCCGGGGTGAGCAGGCTGAGGAAGGCCTGCCGGTCGCCCGCGTTGATCGCGGTGACGGCGGCGCGCACGGTCGGGTCGGACAGCTTGGCGGGGGCGATGGTCATCCGGGTCTCCCAGGAGTCGGCGTCGGAACGGGACTCCTGTTTAGGGCGTCGGCCGGGACTCGCCGGGCATGTCGGCGGCGCGTCGGAGACTTCGGGGGATTCATGTGCTTAGATCCCGATACGGGTGATTTGCCCCTCAAGGGTCCCCGACTGGGCCACGGGGAGTGGCGTACGGAGTGGGAAGTCGGCCGGCCCGACTTCCCACTCCGCGTTCCGGGGGGAATCGCCGGACGGAGCCCGGCTAGAACAGGCCCTGGCCGGTCTGCGAGTAGCTGACCAGCAGGTTCTTGGTCTGCTGGTAGTGCTCCAGGACGGCCTTGTGGTTCTCCCGGCCGATGCCCGAGTTCTTGTAGCCGCCGAACGCCGCGTGCGCGGGGTAGGTGTGGTACGAGTTGGTCCACACCCGGCCGGCCTGGATGGCGCGGCCCGCCCGGTAGGCGGTGGTGCCGTTGCGGGTCCAGACGCCGGCGCCGAGCCCGTACAGGGTGTCGTTGGCGAGCGCGATCGCGTCGTCGAAGTCCTCGAACCGGGTCACCGCGACGACCGGGCCGAAGATCTCCTCCTGGAAGATCCGCATCCCGTTGACGCCCTCGAACACGGTGGGCGTCACGTAGTAGCCGCCGGCCAGCGAGCCGCCGAGGTCGGCCCGGTCGCCGCCGGTCAGCACCTTGGCGCCCTCGGCCTGGCCGATCTCGACGTAGGAGAGGATCTTGCGCAGCTGCTCGTCGCTGATCTGCGCGCCGACCTGGGTCTCGGTGTCCAGCGGGTTGCCCTGGCGCAGCGCGCGCACCCGCTCCAGGCCGTCGGCGAGCAGCCGGTCGTAGATCGTGGACTCGATCAGCGTCCGGCTCGGACAGGTGCAGACCTCGCCCTGGTTGAGGGCGAACATCGCGAAGCCCTCCAGGGTCTTGTCGTAGAAGGCGTCGCGCTGGTCGGCGACGTCGGCGAAGAACAGGTTGGGGCTCTTGCCGCCGAGCTCCAGCGAGACCGGGATCAGGTTGCCGCTGGCGTACTGCGAGATCAGCCGGCCGGTGGTGGTCTCGCCGGTGAAGGCGATCTTCCGGATCCGGTCGCTGGACGCCAGCGGGCGGCCGGCCTCCAGGCCGTAGCCGTTGACCACGTTGAGCACACCCGGCGGCAGCAGGTCGGCGGTCAGCTCGACCAGCAGCAGGATGGAGGCCGGGGTCTGCTCAGCGGGCTTGAGCACCACCGCGTTGCCGGCCGCCAGGGCCGGGGCGAGCTTCCAGATCGCCATCAGGATCGGGAAGTTCCACGGGATGATCTGGCCGACCACGCCCAGCGGCTCGTGGAAGTGGTACGCGACGGTGTCCTCGTCCAGCTGGGAGAGGCCGCCCTCCTGGGCGCGCAGCGCGCCGGCGAAGTAGCGCAGGTGGTCGATGGCGAGCGGCAGGTCGGCGGCCAGCGTCTCGCGGACCGGCTTGCCGTTCTCCCAGCTCTCCGCGACGGCGAGCCGTTCGAGGTTCTCCTCCATCCGGTCGGCGATCCGCAGCAGGACCTGGGCGCGATCGGTGGGCGAGGTCCGGCCCCAGGCCGGGGCGGCGGCGTGGGCGGCGTCGAGCGCGGCCTCGATGTCCTCGGCGGTGCCGCGGGCGACCTCGGTGAACACCTCGCCGGTGACCGGGCTGGGGTTCTCGAAGTACTCGCCGAGGGCCGGTGGGGTCCACCGGCCGCCGATCCAGTGCTCGTAACGGGGGCGGTAGCTGACGATGGATCCGGGCTGGCCGGGGGGCTGGTAGACCGGCATGCTCTGGGTGCCTCCTCGCGCTGACGGGGCACCGCTCCGGCGCGCGGGCCGGGCGGCGCGCCGGGCCGCGAAGGGGGCGGCCCGGCGGAGGGTACGGACACTCACGCGGGTCGGGCGCGCCCGTCCCCGGGGCACCCGCCGGGCAGCACCCTAGCCGGGAACGGCCGGTTCGGCTACGGTCGGTGCGGCCTCCGTCGACGGAGGGTGGCGCGATCCGGCCGCCCTCGGGCCGGGCCGGTCGACGGGCCCTCCTGTCCCGCTCGCCCCGGTCCTGGGGGCGAGCGGGCGGGCCGTCGTTCAGGCCGACTGGTAGCGGCCGGTGCGGCGCTCCCAGGTCAGGTAGCCGGCCAGCCAGGTGAGCAGGCCGTCGGCGTAGCGCTGGGCCAGGATCCGCTCGACCCGGGCCAGGCCGAGCTCGCGGTACACGTCGGGGAGCCGCTCGTGCAGCTCGCGGCAGCGCTCGACCATCAGCTGTGCCTCCGTCATCACCACGGCGCAGGCCTCCTCGGCCGAGCAGTCCCGCTCCCGCCGCACGATCATCACCAGGTTGTTGACGTCGCCGCGCGGCGCCTCCAGCGGGAAGGACCGGACGTCGTTGGTGAGGGACGGGATGTCGGCGGCGAGCTGGCGGAGCTGGCGCAGCACCGGGTGGTGCAGCACGGCGGGCGGCACCTCGAAGTGCCCGAGCCGCTCGACCATGTCGAAGATGGTCTCCATCGCGGCGGTGCCGCGCCGCAGCACCAGGTAGCCGTCCCGGTCCGGCGGGCGGAGCGAGATCCGGCCGGCCGCCTCGGCGGGGTGACTGGCCAGGTACCACTCCCAGTTGTACGCGGCGCGCGCCTGCCAGCGGGCGGGCATGCCGCGGGCGCTGCGCTCCCAGAGGTCGGCGAAGGCGGTCTCGACGGCGGAGCCCTGGTCGGGGCGGGCGCCGTGCAGGACGGCGATCAGCCGGTCGCAGATCGGGGCGACCTCGGTGGGGCGGCGGCCGAGCGGCCCGTCGAACTGGTCGTCGAAGAGGAAGTAGAACCCCATCAGGTCCGCCGCGAGGGAGAGTTCGTCGGGGCCGGCGTCGGGGTAGCCGAGCGCGGCGAGGTCCACCACCTCCCAGTGCGCGTACGAGGGGTGGGTGGGGTCGGGGAGCAGCGGGTGGCGGGTCAGCCAGTCGCGGTGCAGTTCGGTGGCGTACGGCCCGTGGAGGCTGCGACGGTGCGGGAACGGAATCTGAAGTGAGGTGTCGTCAGACATCGGACTCCCGGGGCGACGGTCGGTGTGGGGGCGGTTGTGGTAGTGATGGTGGTGCGTGGGGGAGTTGGGGTGGTGCGGCGCTGCGGGGCGGCACTGGCATGGCAAGATCAACTTGGCATGCGGGGCGTAGAGTATCTGATGCAATGATCCGACGTTAGGGATATAGGGCAATTGCCCTTGGCAAGCCCTTCGAACCCTCGATCTCGGCCCCGGCCTGCGCGAATGGGCTCCACGAGGCCCTTCGCGGCGCTACCCTTCGCTCCACGAGCAGGGAACGGGCGAGGCGGAGGCGCGACGGTGACCGAGCGGGACAGGGATTTCCGAGCGGAGGCGACGCCCGGCGCGCGGGACACGGAAAGCGCCCCGAACCGGGTCAGGCTGCGCGACCGTGACGCCGAACTCCGCTCCGCCGAGGCCGCGGTGGACAAGCTCTGCCGCGAGTTCGCGGCCGGCGGCACCGAGATCGGCGAACTGCTCACCTTCTCCGGCCGGCCCGGCATCGGCAAGACCAGCCTGCTGCACGAGGTCCGCCGCGCCGCCAAACTGCGCCCGAACGCCACCGTGCTGTTCGCCCGCGGCGGCGAACGGCAGTTCAACGAGCCGTACCACGTGCTGCGCCAGCTCCTCCAGCCGGTGCTCGGCGGCCTGGACGCCGGCGAGTTCCGCCAGGTCATGGGCACCTGGGAGGAGGTCGTCGGCCCGGCGATGGGCCTCAAGCAGCCCAAGCAGGGCGCCCGCCGCCTCGACCCGCAGGGCGTCCGCGACGGCCTCGACTTCGTCCTCACCCAGCTCGCCCCGCGCCGCGCCCCGCTGGTGATGATCGTCGACGACCTGCACTGGGCCGACCTCGAATCCCTCGCCTGGCTGGCCCAGTTCGCCGTCCGGGCCCGCGAGCTGCCCGTCCTGCTCGTCCTCGCCTACCGGGACGACACCGCCGACTGGCCCGCCGAGTCGCAGGGCCACCACCGGGCCGTCGCCGGACTCGCCACCCGCCGGCACGAGTTGAGCCGCCTCTCGCTGGTCGCCGTCACCGACATCATCCGCGCTGAACTCGGCGACAAGGCCGAGGACGCCTTCTGCTACGAGTTCTGGAACGTCGTCAACGGCAACCCCTTCGAGGTCGTCGCCCTCCTCGACCAGGTCCGCGACCAGGAGCTGGACCCGGTCGAGGAGAACTCCCAGCAGCTGCGCGAACTCGCCGTCGACGCCACCGGGATGACCCTCAAGTCCTGGCTCGACCGGCTCGGCCCCGCCACCCTCCGGTTCGCCTGGGCCGCCGCGATGCTCGGCACCGACATCCGGCCCGACCTCGCCGCCCGGATCTCCACCCAGAGCGCCGAGGGCGCCCGCGAGTCCGTCAAGGAGCTGCGCAAGCAGCGGGTGCTCACCGCCACCCCGAACGGCAACCTCGAATTCGTCCACCCGCTGATCGCCAGCTCGATCTACAACACCATGCCGGAGGCCACCCGCACCGGCATGCACGGCGTGGCCGCCGCCGAGATCGAGAACGCCGGGCTCGGCCTGCTCGCCGCCTCCCGCCACCTGGTGGAGACCTTCGCGGGCGAGGGCGACGACCGCACCGTCCGCAAACTCCGCAAGGCCGCCTCCGAACACCTGCTGATCGGCGCGCCCGAGGCCGCCCAGCGCTGCCTGCACCGCGCCCTCGCCGAACCGCCGGACGACCAGGACCGCGCCGAGGTGCTGTACGAGCTCGGCTGCTCCGCCCTGCTCACCGACCCGGTCGCCACCGTCAACCAGCTGAAGCTCGCGCTCGACCCGGAGGAGGGACCGCTGCGCCCCTCGCTGCGGGTGGACGCCACCTTCCGGCTCTCCGAGGTGCTCGCGCACAGCGGCGAGCTGCGCCAGGCCGCGATCGTCTGCCAGGAGGAGGCCGAACAGACCTTCGGCGACCCGGCGGGCAGGCTCCGGCTGGAGGCCGCCTCGTTCATGTGGCACGCCTACCGCAAGTCCGAGGAGGACGGGCCGGCCCGCTCCGCCCGGCTCGGCGTGCTCTGCGACGGCCTGGCCGGGCGGGAGGCGGCCGACCGCGCGGTGCTGGCCCTGCGCGCCTGGGACCTCACCCTGCGCGGCGAGCCCTCCGCCGAGGTGCTGCGGCACGCCGACGACGTGCTGGACAACGGCCGGCTGCCCAAGGGGCTCGGCTGGACCGACAACACCTGGGGCTTCGAGCTGCCCGCCACGCTCGGCCTCTCCTACACCTACAACGACCGGATCGCCCAGGCCGAGCGGCTCTTCTCGGACGCCATCATCCAGTTCGAGGTGGCGGGCTGGAGCGGTGCCCACCGCGGCTTCGCCTACTTCCTGATGGGCCTGGCCCGGTTCCGGCGCGGCCTGCTCGCCGAGGCCGAGGACTTCCTGCGCCGCGCGCTGCGGCTCTCCGAGCGGATCGGCTCCAAGCTGCCGCTGGCCTGGGACGCGGTCGGCGTGCTGATCGACACCCTGATCGCCCGCGGCCGCAGCCAGGAGGCCTGGGAGCTCGCCATCGACTTCGGCTTCCACCCGCCGTACCACGCCACCGCGATGGTGCTGCCGGACGCCGCCTCGCTCTACGGCAAGCTGCTGCTCGCGGTCGGACGGCCCGCCGGCGCGGCCGCCGCGCTCACCGAGGCCGGCGCCCAGCTGGACGTCCGGGGCTGGCACAACACGGTCTGGGCGCCCTGGGCCGGACACCTGGCCATCGCGCTCGCGGTGGACGAGCCGGAGCGCGCCCGCGGGTACGCCCGGCGCTCGGTGGCCGACGCGGAACGGTTCGGCACCGCCTCGGCGATCGGCACCGCGCTGCGGCTGCACGCCCAGATCGAGGACGGCCAGCAGGCCGTCGAACTGCTGGAGCGGGCCGTCACGTACCTCGGCCAGTCGCCGGCCGGCTACGAGCACGCCGTCGCGCTGGTCGACCTCGGGGCCGCGCTGCGCCGGGTCGGGCGGCTGGAGGACGCCCAGGAGTACCTGTACCAGGGCATCGAACTGGCCCAGCACTGCGCCGCCGACGGCCTGGTCGACCGGGCCCGGCGCGAGCTGGCCAACTACGGACTGCGGCCGAACCGGCTCGGCGACGTGCGCGAGATGCTCAGCCAGCCCGAGTGGGACGTCGCCGCGCTGGCCGTGGAGGGTGCCTCGCCGCGGCGGATCGCCGAGCAGCTCGGCCTGGACCTCAACCTGGTCAACCGCCGGCTGGCCGCCGTCTACCGCAAGGCCGGCAGCGGCCCGGACGGTCTGGCCGCCGCGCTCGGCCTGTCGGGTCCACGGCGGGACGGCGCGGTGCCGGTGCAGCGGCCGGACGACGCCTGGGACGCCTACCGGGCCGGGGACGCCAACCGGGCCGGGGAGGCGTACCGGACCGGCGACGCGCCGGAGGCGTGACCCGCGCGCCCGGCGCGCGGCACGGAGGGTGAGGCGCACCGGCGGCGCGCGGGCGCTTCGCTGACGCCCCGCCACCTCCCGGCTGGCTAGGGTGTGCCTGACCCATTTCACGGCGGATCAGCGGGCGGCGTCAGGGTGCGGCCGCCGGTGAGGAGCAGGCCATGGCGACGCCCCCGGCGAACCGGCCGCAGGCGACCAGCGTGCGGCGCGAGCCCTTCGAGCCCGCGGGCGCGGGCGCCGCGATCGAGCGGTGGACGCTGCGGGCCGGACCGTACGAGGCGAGCGTGCTCACCCTCGGCGCCACCCTGCACACCCTGGTCGCCCCGGACCGCGACGGCCGCCCGGCCCAGCTGCTGCTCTCCACCGACCGGCTGGCCGAGATCCTCGGCCCGGCCCGGCACTACGGCCCGGTGGTCGGCCGGTACGCCAACCGGATCGACGGCAGCGCGGTCACCATCGACGGCGCGGAGCACCCACTCGCCCCGACCGGCGGCGGGCTCACCCTGCACGGCGGCCCGGACGGCTTCGCGCACCGGATGTGGGCGGCCGAGGAGCTACCGGACGGGGTCCGGCTGCGGCTGCACAGCCCGCACGGCGACCAGGGCTTCCCGGGCGCGCTGGACGTCACCGTCGACTACACCCTGGCGCCCTCCGGCGAGCTGGCGATCCGCTACCGCGCGGTGACCAGCGCCCCGACCGTGCTCAACCTCACCAACCACGCCTACTTCAACCTGGGCGGCGAGGGCTCCGGCGACGTCCTCGGCCACCTGCTCACGCTGGACGCCGACGGCTACACGCCCGCCGACGAGCGGCAGGTCCCGTACGGCCGGGTCGAGCCGGTGGCCGGCACGCCGTTCGACTTCACCACCGCCCGGCCGATCGGCAAGTCGGTGCACGACGAGCACCCGCAGCTGGCCGGGCCGGGCGGGTACGACCACAACTGGGCGCTGCGGCCCCGTCCGGCGGACGGCGCCCCGGGCCCGGCGGCGCGGCTGGAGGACCCGGTCAGCGGCCGGACCCTGGAGGTGCTGACCACCGAGCCGGGCATCCAGGTGTACACGGCGAACAAGTTCCAGGGCGCGGTCACCGGGGCGAGCGGCGTCCCGTACGGGCCGTTCGCCGGGATCGCGCTGGAGACCCAGCACTTCCCGGACTCCCCGCACCACCCGGCCTTCCCGAGCACCGAGCTGCGGCCGGGGGAGGAGTTCCGCTCGACGACCCTGCTGCGGCTGGGGAACGCCGGCTGACGGAAATGCCGGCTGTCGGGGGCGCGGCTGTCGGGGGGCGCTACTGACGGGGCGCTGCAAGGCGCTTTCACCACGGAGGGTGGCCCCGGCGGCCCAAGCCGACCGGGGCGAATCGGGCATAAGCCAGCAAATGACCGGCCTGTCAACTACCGTGCGGCAACGTGAAGGACACGCGGGCGTAACGATCGCCGTTTCTTGCAGAAACTTGCTGCAAGGGCTTTCCGTGACTGTTGCCCCGCTGTTAACTTCCTTCCGAGCCCGACGGCAGCAACGGTGCGGTCGGCGCGAGGCAAGGCAGCCATTATGCGCCTGTCTCCCACTATTTCGGGCACCCCCACCCTCCAAGGAGTTCTCATGCGGCGTGGCATCGCGGCCTCTGCCCTCGTTGTGGCCCTCGCGGTCTCGATGGCTGCCTGTGGCAGCAGCGGCTCCAGCTCGGACGGCAAGGCCGACGGGCCGGTCACCCTCACCTACTGGGACACGTCGAACGCCACCAACGAGGCGCCGAACTACCAGGAGCTCGTCAAGAAGTTCGAGGCCGCCAACCCGGGCGTCAAGGTCGACTTCGTCAACGTGCCCTTCGACCAGGCGCAGAACAAGCTCCAGACCGCCATGGGGGCCAAGGGCGCTCCGGACGTCTTCCGCTCCGAGGTCGGCTGGACCGCCGCCTTCGCCAAGGCCGGCTACCTGGAGCCGCTGAACGGCACCCCGGCCGCCGCCGACTCCGCCAAGTTCCAGCCCAGCCTGATCCAGCAGGCCACCTACGAGGGCAAGCTCTACGGCGTGCCGCTGGTCACCGACACCCTCGGCCTGCTGTACAACAAGGAGATCTTCGCCAAGGCCGGCATCACCGCCGCCCCCACCACCTGGGACGAGCTGAAGACCGCCGCCGCCACCGTCAAGGACAAGGCCGGCGTCGACGGCTTCTGGCTGAAGGCCGCCGACGGCTACTACGCGATGCCGTTCCTGTTCGGCGAGGGCACCGACACCGTCGACGCCAAGGGCAAGAAGGTCACCGTCGCCGGCCCCGAGGCCGTCAAGGGCATCGAGACCTACAAGACGATGTTCACCGCGCCCGGCACCGCCAAGGCCGACGTCACCACCGACGCCTACGCGCACATGATGGACGCCTTCAACAGCGGCAAGGTCGCGGCGATCGTCCAGGGCCCCTGGGAGATCACCAACATCTACAAGGGCTCCGCCTTCGCCGACAAGACCAACCTCGGCATCGCCCCCGTCCCGGGCGCCACCGCGGGCAAGGGCGGCGCCCCCACCGGCGGCCACAACATCTCCGTCTACGCCGGTGCCGACCAGGCCCACAAGGCCGCCGCCGAGAAGTTCGCCGCCTTCATGACCTCGGCCGAGAGCCAGGCCTTCATCGCGCAGAAGAACTCCACGCTGCCGACCCGCGACGACGCCTTCACCCCCGAGGTCAAGGCCGACCCGGGCATCGCCGGCTTCCAGGCGGTCCTGCCCAGCGCCAAGCCGCGCCCCGAACTGCCCGAGTACAGCTCGCTGTTCGCCTCGCTCGGCACCAACCTCGGCAAGATCGTCCAGGGCACCGCGACCCAGGACGGCCTGAACACCGTCGCCACCGACTACGCCAAGCTCCTCCCCGGCTTCGCCAAGTAGTCCCCCCTCCGCAGCCGTCCGGCCCGCCTCCCCCACGGCGGGCCGGACGGCCGGACCCGTAGCAGCAGTCGCCGAAGCGAGGCGGCGGACCTCCCCGAGAAGGTGTCGAACAATGTCAGTCGCCGTGCAGGGCGCCACCGGCCAGGGCAGCCGGGAGCGCGATCCGCGTCCGGGCCTGATGGAGCGCCTCAAGCGCTCGTACGCCAAGCACTGGTACGCCTACGCGATGATCGCGCCGGTCGTGCTGGTCCTCGGTGTCCTGGTGCTCTACCCGCTCGCCGAGGGCGTCTGGCTCACCCTCACCGACGCCAACAGCCTCAACGCCGCCCGCAAGATCGGCGTCAACGAGATCCCGGCCAGCTACAAGTTCGTCGGCCTCGACAACTACGCCGACATCCTCTGGGGCCCCGGCTCGTACGACCGCTTCTGGTCGCACTTCGTCTGGACCATCAGCTGGACGGTGCTCTGCGTCCTCCTGCACTACACCATCGGCCTCGGCCTCGCCCTGCTGCTCAACCAGAAGCTGCGCGGCCGCGCCGTCTACCGGATGCTGCTCATCCTGCCCTGGGCCGTGCCGACCTTCGTCACCGTCTTCTCCTGGCGGCTGATGCTCGCCGACGGCGGCGCCGTCAACGGCCTGCTCGCCGCCCTGCACCTGCCCGAACCCGGCTGGCTGGACGACCCGCTGGCGCAGAAGGCCGCCGCGGTCCTGGTCAACACCTGGGTCGGCGTGCCGTTCATGATGATCTCGCTGCTCGGCGGCCTCCAGTCGATCCCGGCCGAGCTGTACGAGGCCGCCGAGATGGACGGCGCCACCGCCTGGCAGCGGTTCCGCCACGTCACCCTGCCCGGGCTGCGCACCGTCTCCTCGACCGTGGTGCTGCTCGGCGTGATCTGGACCTTCAACCAGTTCGCCGTCATCTTCCTGCTGTTCGGCGGCAACGGCGCGCCCGACGCCCAGCTGCTGGTCACCTGGGCGTACCGGCTGGGCTTCGGCCAGCAGCCCCGGGACTACGCGCAGTCCGCCGCCTACGGCGTCATCCTGCTCTCCATCCTGATCGTCTTCACCGCCTTCTACCGCCGCTGGCTCGCCCGCAACGAGCGCGCGAACGGCTGACCCGGCGAACCCAGCGACCACGAAGGAGGCACCCCGATGAGCACCACCACCGACCGACCCACCCCCCTCGCCGCCCGCCCCGCGGCCCCCGCCGCCCGGCCGGCCAAGGTCCGCCGCCGCGGTGAGAGCAGCCCGCTCGGCAAGGCCCTCGCGCACGGCGCGCTGATCCTGGCCAGCCTGATCGCGCTGTTCCCGGTGGCCTGGATCCTGTACGTCTCGCTCGGACCGGACAAGACGGACTACCTGCACCCCGGCCAGATCCTCGACAAGATGACCCTGTCGAACTACCGCACGGTGCTGTTCGACACCGACTTCTTCAGCTGGTTCGGCAACGCCTTCCTGGTCTCCGGCGTCACCACCGTGTTCGGCGTGCTGATCGCCGCCTCCACCGGCTACGCCGTCTCCCGGATGCGCTTCCCCGGCCACAAGCCGCTGATGTGGTCGCTGCTGGTCACCCAGATGTTCCCGATCGCGGTGCTGATCGTGCCGATGTACACGATCCTGTCCGAGCTCGACCTGCTGGACAGCTACCTCGGCCTGATCCTGGTCTACTCGACCACCACCGTGCCGTACTGCGCCTGGCTGCTGAAGGGCTACTTCGACACCATCCCGGTGGAGATCGACGAGGCCGGCCGGGTCGACGGGCTCACCCCGTTCGGCACCTTCTGGCGGCTGGTGCTGCCGCTCGCCCGCCCCGGCCTGGCGGTCGCCGCGTTCTACTCCTTCCTCACCGCCTGGGCCGAGGTCGCCTTCGCCTCCACCTTCATGCTCAGCTCCGACAAGTACACGCTGGCCGTCGGCCTGCAGACCTTCGTCAGCGAGCACGACGCCCAGTGGAACCTGATGGCCGCGACCGCCGTGCTGATCGCGATCCCCTCCTCGGTCCTCTTCTACCTGGTGCAGCGCCACCTGGTGACCGGCCTGACCGCCGGGGCCTCCAAGTCCTGACCGTCGGCCCCTCCTCGCCCCGACCGCACCTCTCCTAGCCCCAAGGGATACCGTCCATGACCCAGAACCTGGCCGACACCTCCCGGCCCGCCGCCGACGCCACCGCTCACGAGGCCGGCGCCGGCGCGGACAGAGGCTGGTGGCGGGACGCGGTCATCTACCAGGTGTACCCGCGCAGCTTCGCCGACTCCAACGGCGACGGCATGGGCGACCTGCCCGGCATCCGCAGCCGCCTGCCCTACCTGCGCGACCTCGGCGTGGACGCCGTCTGGCTCTCGCCGTTCTACGCCTCCCCGCAGGCCGACGCCGGCTACGACGTCGCCGACTACCGCGCCGTCGACCCGATGTTCGGCACCCTGCTGGACGCCGACGCGCTCATCCGCGACGCCCACCAGCTCGGCCTGCGGATCATCGTCGACCTCGTCCCCAACCACTCCTCGGACCAGCACGAGTGGTTCAAGCGCGCCCTGCGCGAGGGCCCCGCCTCCCCGCTGCGCGACCGCTACCACTTCCGCCCCGGCAAGGGCGAGAACGGCGAACTGCCGCCCAACGACTGGGAGTCCATCTTCGGCGGCCCGGCCTGGACCCGCACCGAGAACCCGGACGGCACCCCCGGCGACTGGTACCTGCACCTGTTCGCCCCCGAGCAGCCCGACTTCAACTGGGAGAACCCGGCCGTCGCCGACGAGTTCCGCTCCATCCTGCGGTTCTGGCTCGACATGGGCGTCGACGGCTTCCGGATCGACGTCGCCCACGGCCTGGTCAAGGCCCCCGGCCTGCCCGACCTCGGCGGCTCCGACCAGCTCCGGCTGCTCGGCAACGACGTCATGCCGTTCTTCGACCAGGACGGCGTGCACGCGATCTACCGCAGCTGGCGCGAGATCCTCGACGAGTACCCCGGCCAGCGGATCGGCGTCGCCGAGGCCTGGACCCCCACCGTCCAGCGCACCGCCAACTACGTCCGCCCCGACGAGCTGCACCAGGCCTTCAACTTCCAGTACCTGGGCACCTCCTGGGACGCCGCCGAACTGCGCGCGGTGATCGACCTGTCGCTCGACTCGATGCGCCCGGTCGACGCCCCCACCACCTGGGTGCTGTCCAACCACGACGTCACCCGGCACGCCACCCGGTTCGCCAACGAGCCCGGCCTCGGCACCCAGATCCGCACCCCCGGCGACCGCGCGCTCGGCCTGCGCCGCGCCCGCGCCGCCACCCTGCTGATGCTCGCCCTGCCCGGCTCCGCCTACGTCTACCAGGGCGAGGAGCTCGGCCTCCCGGACGTCACCGACCTGCCGGACGAGGTCCGCCAGGACCCGTCCTTCTTCCGCCAGGCCGGCCAGGACGGCTACCGCGACGGCTGCCGCGTCCCGATCCCGTGGTCCGGCACCGAGGCCCCGTACGGCTTCGGCCCGGTCGCCGGCGGCCCCAGCTGGCTGCCGCAGCCCGCCGAGTGGGCCGCGCTCAGCGTCGAGGCGCAGACCGGCGACCCGACCTCCACCCTGGAGCTGTACCGCTCCGCGCTCGCCGTCCGCAAGGCCCGCCCCGAGCTCGGCGCCGGCACCGAGGTCGAGTGGCTGGACAGCCCCGAGGGCACCCTGGCGTTCCGCCGCGGCTCGTTCGTCTGCACCGTCAACGCCACCGGCGCCCCGGTCCGGATACCCGCGCCCGGCCGGCTGCTGCTCACCTCCGCCGCCGCCGACCCGGCGACCGACGGCGACGAGGTCGTGCTGGCCGCGGACAGCACCGACTGGTGGGCGGTCTGACGTGGTTGCAATAGGCTCTGGGACCGTGACTACGGCGCGACTCTCAGACATCGCGGCGCAGGCGGGGGTCAGCGAAGCCACCGTCTCCCGCGTGCTCAACGGCAAGGCGAACGTCTCGGCCGCCACCCGGCAGACCGTGCTGGCCGCCCTCGACGTGCTCGGCTACGAGCGGCCGACCCGGCTGCGCCAGCGCAGCGCCGGGCTGATCGGGCTGATCACCCCGGAGCTGAGCAACCCGATCTTCCCCGCGCTGGCTCAGGTGATCGAGCAGGCGCTGAGCCGGCACGGCTACACGCCGGTGCTCTGCACCCAGACGCCGGGCGGCTCCACCGAGGACGAACTGGTGGAGATGCTGGTCGACCGGGGCGTGGCGGGCATCGTCTTCGTCTCCGGGCTGCACGCCGACTCCACGGCCGACCACGACCGGTACGCCCGGCTGGCCGGCCGCGGGGTGCCGTTCGTGCTGATCAACGGCTACAGCGAGAAGATCGACGCGCCGTTTATCTCGCCGGACGACCGGGCCGCGATGTGGATGGCCGTCCAGCACCTGGCCGAACTCGGCCACGAGCGGATCGGGCTGGCCGTCGGGCAGCGCCGGTACGTGCCGGTGCTGCGCAAGATCGAGGGGTTCACCGCGGCCATGCGGGAGGTGCTCGGCCGGACCGCGGAGGAGGCCGGGGACCTCGTCCACCACACGCTGTTCAGCGTGGAGGGCGGGCACGCGGCGGCCGGGGCGCTGCTCGACAAGGGCTGCACGGCGATCGTCTGCGGCAGCGACATGATGGCGCTCGGCGCGATCCGGGCGGTCCGGCAGCGCGGGCTCGCGGTGCCGCAGGACGTCTCGGTGGTCGGCTTCGACGACTCGCCGCTGATCGCCTTCACCGAGCCGCCGCTGACCACCATCCGGCAGCCGGTGGAGGCGATGGCCACCGCGGCGGTCGACGCCCTGCTGGAGGAGGTCGGCGGGAACGCCGCGCAGCGCGGGGAGTTCATGTTCCAGCCCGAGCTGGTGATGCGCGGCTCCACCGGGGCCCGCGCCCGCTGAGAGCGGTACGACACGACGGCCGGGGCCGGGGAGCGGAGAGCTTCCCCGACCCCGGCCGTCGTGCTGTTCTCAGCCCTCCTGGGTGGTGGGGCGGTCCTGGGCGACCCGGTGGCCGTCGGCGGCGTCGCCGGTGCGGGTCTCGGTGCGCCGGCCCCGTTCCAGGTAGTCGCGGAGGATCAGTTCGACGGCGTCCTGCGGGCTCCTGGTGCCGGAGAGCATCATCGCGTCGATCGCGAGGTTGGCGTCGAGCGAGACGGTGACCTGGGCCATGGTGACTCCTCCTCGGGTGCAGAGCAGCAGCATGCCCGGCGCGGCTCGCATTGACCATGGTCCTCCGGGATCCGCCGGCGCACGGCGGCCGGACACGCCGCGGCCCCCGGGGGGAGAGCGACCAGACTCTCCCCCCGGGGGCCGCGGGCGTTCGGTGGGTCAGACCCGGCCGGCGAAGTCCGGGGCCCAGTTGGCGACGGTCTGGGTCCGCACGCCCGAGCTCGGGTTGGCGGCCTCGACGTACTTGCCGTCGCCGATGTAGAGCGCGACGTGGTAGACGCCCGAGTCCTGGCCGTTGTTGGACCAGAACAGCAGGTCGCCCGGCTTGAGGGCGTCCAGCGAGACGTGGGTGGAGGCGGCGGCCTGGTCGGCGGCGACGCGCGGCACGGAGACGCCCGCGGCGCGCAGCGCGGCCTGGGTCAGGCCGGAGCAGTCCCAGCCGCCGTTGCCGGTGCCGCCGTAGACGTAGGCCTGGCCGACCTTCGACTGGGCGAAGGAGACGGCGGCGGCCATGCTGCCGGTGGCGGCCGGGGCCGGCGCCGGGGTCTCGGCCTGGGCGGCGGGCTTGGCGGCCGGGTCTGACCCACCGAACGCCCGCGGCCCCCGGG
>NZ_JBFBDO010000037.1:0-66994 GCF_040683335.1 Kitasatospora sp. NPDC093806 | reverse complement strand
CGCGCGGGGCGGCGGAGGCCGACGGCACCGACGGCGCGCCGACCGCGGGGTGCGCCGGGTGTGCGGACCCCCGGGCGGGCCCCCGACCAGGCCGCGGCCCGGTCCCGGGCCGCCGTCGGGCGGCCCGGCAGCGCACCGCCCGCCGGCGGACACCCCGGCGGTGGGCATCCGGGCGGTGGGCACCCGGGCGGACCGCAGCGGCGGGCCGCCGGGGTGAGCGCGCAGGCGGTCACCGCACCGCTCCCCCGGCCCGAGGCCGCCCAGGCCACCCGGCCGATGCGCGAACGCCAGCAGACCCCGCCGCCCGGCCGCGCCGGCGCCCCCCGGCCGGGACGACCGCGCGGGCAGGCCCGCGACCGGCAGCACACCCCCGTGCCCGGCGGACGTCCGGGCACGGCACGGCAGCGGCTGCTGCGGCAGCGGCTGGTGGTCTTCGTGACCGTGACGGTGGGCGTGGCGCTCGCCATCGCGGCGGCGCAGGGCTGCGAGAACCGGGAGAACAAGGGGCTGCGGCCGCCCACCGCCTCGGTCAGCGCCTCGGCGGCGGGTGGACCGGCGGCTGCCACCGAGCAGCCGGCCTCGGCCGGTCCGGGGACCTCGGCGGACGGGATCGCGCCGTCGACCACCCCGCTCGCTGCCGCGGCCCGCGGCAGCGCGGTGGCCGGGGACGGCGCGCTGGCGCCCGCGCCGGGTGCCGGTCCGGCGGTCGACTGGCCGAACCGGGGCTACCCCGACCCGGCCGGGGGCCCCGCCATCACCCTGCGGGACGGCCGTTCGACGGGCACCGGGCCGCAGGTGGTGCTCAGCGCGGTGCTCCAGGCCCGGTACAAGGGCGCGCCGGCGGCGCTGATCGTGCTGCGGCGGTCGGAGGGCTCGGTGCCGGTCGACCTGGTGCAGCTGTTCTCGTTCAACGGGGACGCGCCGGTGCCGCTGACCGCGCGCTCCTCGGCGGCGGACCCGCAGGCGACGGCCACCTGGCGGCTGGAGAACGGCGCGCTGGTCCGGGAGGAGCGGGTCGCCCAGACGGGCACGACGACGTCCACCCGCTACACGCTCCGCGCGGACGGCACGCTGGAGGAGTCCTGGCCCGGCTCCACCGCCACCCCGCCCCCGGCCGCCGCCCCCGCACCCCCCACCGCCCCCACCACGGGCTGACCGCCGCACCGGAAGTCGGCGGATCCGACTTCCTGTGCGGAGACGAAGACGAAGGCGCGCAGGTGCGGCCGGCTTCCCGTGCATGCGGCGAGGCCGAGGTGCGGGGAGGGCGCAGGAAGTCGGGCCCGCCGACTTCTCGTGCGTGGGCGGCCAGGCCTGTCAGCTGGCGGTGACGGCGTAGAAGGCTACTGCGGCGGCGGCGCCGACGTTGAGGGAGTCGATGCCGTGGGCCATCGGGATGCGGACCGGGTGGTCGGCGGCGGCGATGGCCTGGCGGGTGAGGCCGTCGCCCTCGGCGCCGAGCATCAGGGCGGCCTTGGGGAGGCGGTGCGGGGTGAGGGTGGCGAGGTCGACGGCGTCCTCGGCCGGGGTGAGGGCGAGGAGGGTGAAGCCGGCGGCGCGGACCGTGTCCAGGGCGGCCGGCCAGGGGTCCAGCCGGGCGTACGGGACGGCGAACACGGCGCCCATCGAGACCTTGACCGCCCGCCGGTAGAGCGGGTCCGCGCAGTCGGGCGAGAGCAGCACGGCGTCCATGCCGAGCGCGGCGGCGCTGCGGAAGATCGCGCCGAGGTTGGTGTGGTCGACCAGGCCCTCCAGGACGGCCACCCGGCGGGCGCCGGCCAGCAGCTCGGCGGCGTCCGGCAGCGGTTGCCGCTCCATCGAGGCGAGCGCGCCGCGGTGCACGTGGTAGCCGGTGACGGCCTCGGCGAGGCCGGGTTCGACGACGTGGACGGGGGCCTCGGCCTCGGCGATGACGTCGGCCATCACGTCCAGCCACTTGGAGGTCAGCAGCATCGACCGCATCCGGTAGCCGGCGGCGAGCGCGCGCCGGATGACCTTCTCGCCCTCGGCGATGAACAGGCCCTCGGCGGGCTCGCGTCGGCGCCGGAGTTCGACGTCGGTCAGGCCGGTGTAGTCGGCGAGGCGCGGGTCGGCGGGGTCGGTGATGGTGCTGGGTTCGGCCATCCTGCGATCTTGCCAAGTCGGGCCGGGGAAGGCCAACCGGCCCAAGGACCGGAGCCGCCCGCCTTGGCCCCCCGGCGGACGGAGTGCAAATATGACGTATGGCCCGTTTTTCGGGCCGATCATGGGCTCCGTCGGACCCTGCCGCCGCCGGCTCCACCGGTGGGCGCCCCCACGGTCGGCACCAGCGAACCCGAGCCGCCCGGCAGCAGCCGGTGCGGGCCCGGTCGGTCGCCGGTCAGGTGTTCGGGTTGCAGGTCGTGGTCGTGCTGCTGCTGGTGGTGGCCGCCGTGGTCGCGCTCGTGGTGCAGTCCCGCAACGACGCCCGGCAGGAGGCGACCAACCGGTCGGTGGCGGTCGCGCAGACCTTCGCCAACTCCCCCGGCATCGTCGAGGCGCTGCGCTCCCCCGACCCGACGGCCGTGCTCCAGCCGAAGGCGCAGGCGGCGCGGGTCAACGCGGGCGTGGACTTCATCGTCGTGCTGAGCACCGACGGCATCCGCTACACCCACCCCAATCCGGCCCGGATCGGCCAGAAGTTCGTCGGCACCTACCAGCCCGCGCTGTCCGGGGAGGTGGTGACCGAGCAGGTCACCGGCACCCTCGGGCCGCTGGTGCAGGCGGTGGTGCCGGTGCACGCGCCGGACGGCCAGGTGGTCGGGATGGTGTCGTCGGGCATCACGATCGCCAACGTCAGCAGTGCCAGCGAGAAGCAGCTGCCGGTCGTGCTGGGCGCGGCGGCGGTCGCGCTCGGGCTGGCGACCTGCGGGACGGCGCTGATCAGCCGGCGGCTGCGGCGGCAGACCCACGGGCTGGGCCCGACCGAGATGACGCGGATGTACGAGCACCACGCGGCGGTGCTGCACGCGGTGCGCGAGGGCGTGCTGATCCTCGGCGGCGACGGGCGGCTGCTGCTCTGCAACGACGAGGCGCGCCGGCTGCTGGACCTGCCGGCGGACGCCGAGGGCCGTCCGGTGGCCGAGCTGGGTCTGGAGCCCGCGCCGCTGGAGCTGCTGACGGCCGGGCGGGCGGTGTCCGACGAGGTGGTGCTGGCCGGTGAGCGGCTGCTGGCGGTGAATGTGCGGCCGACCGACCGGGACGGCGGGCCGCCCGGCTCGGTCGCGACGCTGCGCGACTCCACCGAGCTGCTGGCGCTGAGCGGCCGGGCCGAGGTGGCGCAGCGGCGGCTGCGGCTGCTGTACGACGCCGGGGTGACGGTCGGCAGCACGCTGGACGTGACGCGGACGGCAGAGGAGCTGGCGCAGGTGACCGTCGGCCGGTTCGCGGACGTCGTCACGGTGGACCTGGCCGAGCAGGTGCTGGCGGGCGACGAGCCACCGCCCGGTCCGGAGCCGGGGCCGATGCGTCGGGCGGCGTTCGCGGCGGTGCGGGCGGACGCGCCGTTCTACCCGGTGGGCACGGTGGTGGAGGTGGTGCCGACGGCGCCGCTGGCCGGGGCGCTGACCAGCGGGCTGGCGGGGATGGAGCCGCGGCTGGCGGAGTCGACGGCGTGGCGGGAGCAGGACCCGGAGGGCGCGGCGCGGGCGCTGGCGTACGGGGTGCACTCGCTGGTGCGGGTGCCGTTGAAGGCGCGCGGGGTGCTGCTGGGGGTGGCCCGGTTCTGGCGGGCGGAGCGGGCGGAGCCGTTCGAGGAGGAGGACCTGGCGCTGGCGGAGGAGCTGGTCGCGCGCGCCGCGGTGTGCATCGACAACGCCCGCCGGTACACCCGGGAGCACGCGATGGCGGTGACCCTGCAGCACAGCCTGCTGCCGCGGACCCTGCCGGCGCAGAACGCGCTGGAGGTGGCGCACCGGTACCTGCCGGCCCAGGCGGGGGTGGGCGGGGACTGGTTCGACGTGATCCCGCTGCCGGGCGCGCGGGTGGCGCTGGTGGTCGGGGACGTGGTGGGGCACGGCCTGCACGCGGCGGCGACGATGGGGCGGCTGCGGACGGCGATCCACAACTTCTCGACCCTGGACCTGCCGCCGGACGAGCTGCTCGGGCACCTGGACGAGCTGGTGAACCGGATCGACCAGGAGGAGTCGGCGACCGGGGGCGCGGCGGCGGTGACGGGCGCGACCTGCCTGTACCTGATCTACGACCCGGTGTCACGGCGCTGCACCCTGGCGAGCGCGGGGCACCCGCCGCCCGCGCTGGTGCGGCCGGACGGGACGGTGGTCTTCCCGGAGCTGCCGACCGGTCCGCCGCTGGGTCTGGCGGTGCTGCCGTTCGAGACGACGGAGCTGGAGGTGGCCGAGGGCAGCCGGCTGGTGCTGTACACGGACGGGCTGGTGGAGGACCGCGAGCGGGACATCGACGAGGGGCTGGAGCTGCTGCGGTCGGCGCTCGCCGGTCCGCCGCGGACGCCGGAGCAGACCTGTGCGGACGTGCTGGGGGCACTGCTGCCGGCCCGGCCGCAGGACGACATCGCGCTGCTGGTGGCGCGGACCCGGATGCTGCCGGCGGACCAGGTGGCGGAGTGGGAGGTGCCCTCGGACCCGGCGGCGGTGGGCGGGGTGCGGGCGGCGGTGGCGGAGCGGCTGGAGGGCTGGGGGCTGGCGGAGGCGGCGTTCGTGACCGAGCTGATCCTGAGCGAGCTGGTGACAAACGCGATCCGGTACGGGACGGGGCCGATCCGGGTGCGGCTGCTCCGGGACCGGGCGCTGATCTGCGAGGTGTCGGACACCAGCAGCACCTCGCCGCACCTGAAGTACGCGGCCACCACGGACGAGGGCGGGCGCGGGCTGTTCCTGGTCGCGCAGTTCGCGGACCGGTGGGGGACGCGGTACACCGCGACGGGGAAGGTGATCTGGACCGAGCAGCCGCTGGAGTAGCCGGTCCTGGAGCAGCCGGCCCTCGGGGGCGGGCACTTCGCCGACGGGTGCGGGTCGGCGAAGTGCCCGGGGGCTCAGCCCCGGAGGGCGGTGGCGGCGGCGAGGACGTTCACCACGTCGCCGATGACGATCACCGCCGGGGGCTTGATCCGCTCGGCCTCGACGGTGGCCGCGACGGTGGCGAGGGTGGCGTCCACCCGGCGCTGGGCGGCGGTGGTGCCCTCCTGGACGACCGCCACCGGGGTGTCGGCGGCCCGGCCGCCCTCGATCAGCCGGGCGGCGATCGCGCCGATCTTGTCCACGGCCATCAGCAGCACCAGGGTGCCGGTCATGCCCGCGAGCGCGTCCCAGTTGGTCAGCGAGCGCTCGTCGTCCGGGCCGACGTGGCCGGAGACGACGGTGAACTCGTGCGTCATCCCGCGGTGCGTCACGGGGACGCCGACGGCCGCCGGCACGCTGATCGAGCTGGAGATGCCCGGCACCACCGTCACCGGCAGCCCGGCCTCGGCGCAGGCGAGCAGCTCCTCGCCGCCGCGCCCGAACACGTACGGGTCGCCGCCCTTGAGCCGGACCACGAACTTGCCCGCCTTGGCGTGCTCGACCAGCGTCCGGTTGATCGCCTCCTGGGCCATGAACCGGCCGTACGGGATCTTCGACGCGTCGATCACCTCGACGTGCTCCGGCAGCTCGGCGAGCAGCTCGCGCGGCGCCAGCCGGTCGGCGACCACCACGTCCGCGTCGGCCAGCAGCCGGCGGCCGCGCACCGTGATCAGGTCCGGGTCGCCCGGACCGCCGCCGACCAGGGCCACGCCCGCGCCGTGCGCGCGGTACTGGCGGGCGGCCAGCGAGCCGTCCCGCAGGCCCTCCACGATCGAGTCGCGCAGCGCGGCCGAGTGCCGCGGGTCCCCGGTGAGGACGGCGACGGTGGCCCCGCCGTCCCGGCCGCTGGCCGGCGTCCAGGCGGTGGCCGCGGCCGCGTCGTCGCTGCGGGCGCAGAACACCCGCTCGCGCTCCGCCTCGGCGCTGACGGCGGCGTTGACCGCCGGGTCGTCGGTGGCGACCAGCGCGTACCAGGTGGCGGCGAGGTCGCCGTCCTGGTACGGGCGCCGGTGCCAGGTCAGCTCACCGGCGTCGGCCATCGCCTGGACGGCCGGGGTGGTGGCCGGGGATATCAGGTGCACCTCGGCGCCGGTGGCGAGCAGCGCGGGCAGCCGCCGCTGGGCGACGTGGCCGCCGCCGACCACCACGACGCGGCGGCCGGCGAGCAGCAGGCCGACCGGGTACGGGGTGCGGCCCTCGGTGCTGGGGTGGGGGGTGGGCGCGGTCATCGGCGCTGCTCCTGGATCGGGGGACGGGTGCACGGCGGGCGACGGGTGCACGGTGTGCGGGGGTACGGCGCGGCACCGCTCCGCGCGCCGGCGCGCCCTCGGGCCGGTGCACGGAGCGGTGCGGACGGACGTCAGGCCTTCTCGGTGACCCCGGCGGAGTCGAAGGTGGCTACATCGTGCATCGCGCGGGCCGCACTCTGCACCAGCGGCAGGGCCAGCAGGGCGCCGGTGCCCTCGCCGAGCCGCAGGTCGAGGTCGATCAGCGGACGCAGGCCCAGCTTGGTGAGCGCGGCCTCGTGGCCGGGCTCGGCCGAGCGGTGGCCGGCGATGCAGGCGGCCAGCACCTCGGGGGCGATCGCCTTGGCGACGAGCGCGGCCGAACCGGCGATCACGCCGTCCAGGATGACCGGGGTGCGCAGGCTGGCGGCGCCGAGCAGGAAGCCGGCGATGGCCGCGTGCTCCAGGCCGCCGACGGCGGCGAGGACGCCGATCGGGTCCGCCGGGTCGGGCTGGTGCAGGGCCAGCGCGGTGCGGATCACCTCGACCTTGCGGGCGTGCGTCGCGTCGTCGATGCCGGTGCCGCGGCCGGTGACCTCGGCCGGGTCCAGGCCGGTGAAGACCGAGATCAGGGCGGCCGAGGCGGTGGTGTTGGCGATGCCCATGTCGCCGGTGATCAGCGCCTTGTTGCCGGCCGCGACGAGGTCGCGGGCGGTCTCGATGCCGACCTCGATGGCCTTGAGGGCCTCCTCGCGGGTCATCGCCGGGCCCTGGGTCATGTCGGCGGTGCCGGGCCTGACCTTGCGCGGCAGCAGACCGGTGGTGCGGCCCTGCTGGATCGCGTCCGGCAGCTCGGCGGCGACGCCGACGTCGACCACGCAGACCTCGGTGCCGATCTGCTTGGCGAAGGCGTTGACCACCGCTCCCCCGGCCAGGAAGTTGCCGACCATCTGGGCGGTGACCTCCTGCGGCCACGGGGTGACGCCCTGCGCGTGCACGCCGTGGTCGGCGGCGAAGACCGCCACGCAGGCGGGCTCCGGGATCGGCGGCGGGCACTTGCGGGACAGGCCGCACAGCTGGGCGGAGATGATCTCCAGCATGCCGAGCGAGCCGGCCGGCTTGGTCATCCGCTTCTGCCGGTCCCAGGCCTCGCCGAGCGCCTTGGCGTCCAGCGGGCGGATGCCGCGCAGGGTCTCGGAGAGCACGCTGTGCGGCTCCTCACCGGGCAGCGCGCGGTTGCCGTACTGCTCCTCGTGGACGACCCAGGACAGCGGGCGCTTCTTGGCCCAGCCCTGCTGCTGGAGCTCGGGCTCGTCCGGGAAGGCGTCGACGAAGCCGACGCACAGGTAGGCGACGACCTCCAGGTGCTCGGGCAGGCCGAGCTCGCGGACCAGCTCCTCCTCGTCGAAGAAGCTCACCCAGCCGACGCCGAGGCCCTCGGCGCGGGCGGCCAGCCAGAGGTTCTCGACGGCCAGGGCCGCCGAGTACGGGGCCATCTGCGGCTGGGTGTGGCGGCCCAGGGTGTGGCGGCCGCCGCGGGTGCGGTCGGCGGTGACCACGATGTTCACGGGCGTCTCGAGGATCGCCTCGATCTTGATTTCCTTGAACTGCTTGGCGCGGCCCTTGGGGAGCGAGTCGGCGAACGCCTCGCGCTGGCGCTCGGCCAGCTCGTGCATCTTGCGGCGGGTCTTCGCGGAGCGGATGACCACGAAGTCCCAGGGCTGGGAGTAGCCGACGCTGGGGGCGGTGTGGGCGGCCTCCAGGACGCGGATCAGCACCTCGTGCGGGATCGGGTCGGGGCGGAAGCCGTTGCGGATGTCGCGGCGCTCGCGGATGACCTGGTGGACGGCCTCGCGGCCGAGCTCGTCGTAGCCGGGGGCGGCCGGGCCGCGCGGCTCGGCGGGCTCGGTGGGCTCCGCGGGTTCGGTCTGCTCGGCCTGCTCGGCCTGCTCGGTCTCCTGGGCCTCGGCGGCGGTGACGGCGACGGCCTCGGTCCCGGTCCCGGCGACGGCTTCGGCGTCGGCCGGCACGGGGGCGTCGGCCTCGACGGCGACGGCCTCGACGGGCTCGGCGGGGGTCTCGGCGGACGGCTCCAGCGGCTCGGCCGGGGCCTCGGCGGCGGGCTGCTGCTCGACCGGGGTCTCGACGGCTTCGGCGGGCGCGGCGACGGCGTCCACGGGAGCGGTCTCGGCAACCTCCGCAACCTCCGCGGCCTCCGCGGCCGGGGCGGCGACGGGCTGGCCGGAGGGCATCTCACCGGTACCGACGGCGGTCTCGGCGGCGACCTCGGCGACGACCTCGGTGGCGGCCTCGGCGGCGACCTCCGGGGTCTCGACGACGGCCTCCGGGGCCTGGACCTCGGCCTGGACCTCGGCGGCCTCGGCGGGGGCGACCGGCTGCGCGGCCTGCTCCGGCGTCACGGCCTCGACGACCTCGACCGCCTCGGCGCTCTGGACGGCCTCGGCGCCCTCGACGGGCGCTATCGGGGCGGACTGCTGGGCCTGCGCCTCGGCGGCGGCCGGAGCGGCCTGCTCGACGGCCTCGACCTGCGGCAGACCGTGCGGGGTCGGCGCGGCGAGGAACGCGGAGATGCGGCGGGGCTGCTGCTGGGCCTCCGGGTCGGCCTCGGCGGCGGCCGGAGCGGCCTGCTCGACGGCCTCGGCCACCGGCGCCTCCCCCGGCTGCGACTCGGCGATGCCGGCCACCTGCTCGGCGGCGGCCGCCACGACGGCCTGGACCGGCTCGACCGACTCGACCTGCGCGACGGCCTCGACGGCTTCGGCGGCCTCGACCGGAGCGACGGCAACGGCGGCCTGCTCGACCGGCTGCCCGGCGGTCTGCTCCGCGGTCGGCTCGGCGGCCTCGGCGGGCACCTCGACGGGGGCGACCGGCGGCACGACGGCCTCGGGGGCCGACGGAACCTCGACCGCCGGGGCAGCCTCGACGACGGCATCCGCCTGCTGCGGCACGGGGACGGCGTCCGGCACCGGCTGGGCCTCCTGGACCGGCGGCACCGGCTGGGCGACGGGCTGCGCCTGGGCGACCGGGGCGACCTGCGGCTCCGGCTGGACGGCGGCGGCCGGCACCACCGGGATGCCGTGCGCGGGCGTGGCGCCCTGCGAGGGACCGCGGTCGGCGAGCGAGAAGACCGGGACCTGGCCGGTCATCAGGGACGGGTCCGGGATCGGCGGACCGGCGTGCAGCGGGCGGCGCGGCGCCTGAGCGGCCGTCACCGGCTCCGGACCCTGCGGCTGGACGGGGGCGCCCGGGGCGGCCTGCGCCTGGAGCGGCGCCTGCGGCATGCCCTGCGGAGCGCCGTGCACCTGCTGGGCGGCCTGGTCGGCGCCGAGCGCCGGCGGGTCCAGCGGCGGCCAGGACGGCTCGACGGGGGTCCCGGGCACGGCCTGCTGGTCGGCGGCCGGGTCGGTGGGCAGCGGTGCCTCGCCCCAGGAACCCTGCGGGCCGGGCATCAGCAGGACGTCGTCCTCGTCGTCGAGCCCGTCCGGCTGGTCGGGCTGGTCGAGGAAGTGGAAGGCGGGACGCGGGGCGCCCGGGTCGACGGCCCAGCCGTCGGCGACGGCGCCGGGCACGCCCGGCGCGGGCACGGCGAACCCGGGGGCGCCGAGCGGAGCGCCCTGGCCGGGGATCTCCTGGCCGGGGATGCCGTGGACCGGGACGCCCTGGCCGGGCACGCCCTGCGGCGGGAGGACACCGGCGCCGGGCAGGACACCGCCCGGGACCGCGGGAGCCGGGACCGTGCCGTCGATCGCGACACCCGTCACCGGGGCGCCGGGTGCGACGCCCTCCGGGCCGCCGAGCGGGTCGGTCCCGGCGAGCAGGTGCTCCGGCAGTCCCTCGTTGGGGACGTGGCCGCCATCGGTCATGTCAAAGCTCCTTCCAGGCCGCTGCCGCGCCCTCGGCGACGCGATCACCGACCGCAGCGCCCATCCGCACGGGCCGGGCCTGCACCGACCCGCCCCTCAAATCACACATGGCCGCCGCGCCGAGGCGCTGCGGCCGAAGTCCTTCCGGCGCGCTGCGGCACCCCGGCCCGCGTACCACCCGTGCGGGGTGGCGCGTCATCTGAAACAACGACAAGCCGGGGCAACCGGCACGACCGCACCGGACCCTACGGCATTCTCCAGGTCCGGCAGGCGGCGCGTCGAATTGCCCACACTCCGAGCCGTACCGGCCTGCGCCACGTCAGAAAGGCGACAAACCGACCGGATCGGGCGGGTGCCGGACGCCACAGCCGTCCGGGACGCCACATTACCGGCCCGGCGGCGCCGCCTCTCGAATCGGTGTCCGGATGCGACCTGGATCACCGTCCGACCGACCGCCGCGGCCCTCCACGGCGGGCAAAGGGGGCCAAATCGGCACCGGGTTCCACCGGGATCGCCACCCGGCGCACCGCGCCTTCACGAGATCTGCTCACCCCAGAGCAGGAAGGTGCCCGGGTCGCCGACGCCCAGGCGCAGCCCCCGGCCGGGTCCGGTGGTCCCCGAGGCGCCCCCCGCAGCGCTCCCCGGCGCGCCCCCGGGCGCGAGCAGGGGCGCGCTCTGCAGCAGCGCGCCGTCGGCGCGGTAGCCGGCCGCCGCGATCGCGCGGCGGACCTCCTCCGCCTCGGCGAGGGTGCGGGCGACCGCGACGATCCGTTCGGGGCGCCGGGACAGCACCGCGCGCACCACCTCCGGCCCGCCGGTCTCGACCACGGCCGCGTCCGGCTCCGGCAGTTCGCCGAGCACCTCGGGGCCGCGGCCGTGCACGGTCTCCACCTCGACGCCGAAGCGGCGGGCGTTGACGGCGAGCCGGGCGCAGGCCGCGCGGTCGGCCTCGACGGCGACGACGGCCGCGCCGAAGCGGGCGGCGTCGACGGCGAGCGCGCCGCTGCCGGCGCCCACCGACCAGACCAGGTCGCCGGGGCGGGCGCCCAACCGGGCCAGCACCAGCGCGCGGACGTGCGCCGGGAGCGTGTCGGACGCGCCGGGCGCACCGGGCGCGGTGGACTCGTCCCGCGTGCGCCCGGCGCCCGTGTAGGCGTCACCGGGCAGCGCCCAGCCCCGGTCCGGGCCGGGGAAGCCGACGGGCCGTCCGGCGATCCAGCCGGCCGCCTCGGTGGCCGTGCGGCCCGTCTGGGGACCGCCGCCGGGACCGCCGCCGCTGCTGCCGCCGATCACCAGGACCACGCTGGGGTCGCGCCAGATGTGGTCGGCGACCCGGTCGGAGGTGAGCACGGTGACGTCCTCGTCGGGGGTGCTGAGCCCCTCGCAGACCACGAAGGTGCGGTGCACGCCGCGGAGCATGAGGGCGAGTTCGCTGGGGCCGGCGCCGGGCGCGGTGAGCACGGCGACCTTGGGGTGGGCCCGGCAGACGTTGGCCGCGCGGCGCAGCCGGCCGCCGTGGACGCTGACCACCTGGGCGTCCTCCCAGGGCATGCCGGCCCGGGCGAAGGCGGCGGCGACCGAGGAGACGGCGGGCAGGACCTCCAGTTCGAGGCCGTACTCGGGGCGGCGCAGGGTGCGGACGACGCCGAAGAAGCCGGGGTCGCCCTCGGCGATGACCACGGCGGCGCCGCGGTGCTCGGCGATCCGGCGGGCGGCGAGCTGGATGCTGCCGAGCGCGAGGCGTTCGGCGGCGGGCGGCACCGGGAGGGCCTTGAGCTGGTAGGGGGCGCCGGCCACCAGGGTCGCCGCGGCGAGGGCCGCGGCGGCGGCCTCGGTCAGCGGTGTGCCGTCCCACCCGATGACCGTGATCCGGTCAGCCATCTGCGGCTGTTCTCCCTCGCCATCCGTGCGCCGACAGGCGGCGCCCGCATGCGGCGCCGGTCAGAGGCTACCGGGTGTGATCCCCCCGGCGCCGACATCTCGTACACATGTCCGGCAGCGGGGCGGGGCGCCGGCTGGGGAGGGCGGCCGGGCGCGTGGGGGGCTCGGCGGGCCAGGCGAGGCGGCCGGGTCCGGGGCGCGGCTCAGTCGCGCAGGACGTAGCGGTGGTCGCCGGGGTAGCGGTGGTCGCCGGGCCGGCCGGGGACGGCGGGCTCCGGGGCCTCCATGTCCTCGGGCAGCAGGCTCCACAGCAGGAGGTCGCTGCGGCTCTCCTCCACCACCTCGCCGGACTCGCCGCGCACTATCCAGGCGCTGCGCAGCACGCCCTCGCTGATGCCGCCGATCTTCTGGGCGACCTGCTGGGCGGCGGTGTTGCCGGCGGCGGTGCGCATCTCCAGGCGCAGGAAACCGCGGTCCTCGAAGAGCCACTGGGCGACGCCGAGGACGGCCTCCGGCGCGTAGCCCTCGCCGCGCGCCCAGGGGGCGGTGACGTAGGAGATCTCGGTGGAGCGCAGCCGCCAGTCGGTGTTGCGGAGCTCGACCAGGCCGACCAGGCGCTGGGTGAGGTGCTCGACGACGGCGAAGACGATGCCCCGGCCGGCGGCCCGGTGGGCGGGGGCGAGGGTGCGGGCCAGCTCGGCGGCGTGCGCCTCGGTGAAGGGGTGCGGGTGATCCGTCCAGGCCAGGACGAGTTCGTCGGCCATCATCACGGCCAGGCCGGGGGCGTCGTCCTCCGCAAGCGGGCGCAGCAGCAGCCGTTCGGTGCTGATGGCGGTCTCGGGGAAGCTCGCTGCCATGCCGTCTCTCCTCGCCGGGTCGTGGACACACCGTACGCCTCGCCGGCGCCGGGCTGTCACGCGGTGCACGGACCGGACGACGGTACGTCAGAAATCGGCCTGTCGGACCGTCACTCGTGCATACTGCCCGACCGGGCCCCCGCCTGGGTGCGGCGGGGGCCCGGTCGGGGTCCGGCGGGACGGGTCACGCGGGACGGTCACGAGGGGGTTCGGAACGCGGTGGCTCAGAACGCCGGGATGACCGAGCCCTTGAAGGTGTCCTCGATGTACTTCTTGACCTCGGGCGAGTGCAGCAGCTCGGCGAGCTTCTTGACCCGCGGGTCGTTCTCCTTGCCCTGCTTGACCGCCAGGATGTTGGCGTAGGGGTTGCCCTCGGCCTTCTCCAGGATCAGCGAGTCGGTGGCGGGCTTGAGGCCGGAGTCGAGCGCGTAGTTGCCGTTGATGACGGCGGCGTCGAGGTCGTCGATGGAGCGGGGCAGCTGGGCGGCCTCCAGCTCCTTCCACTTGAGGTTCTTCGGGTTGCCGGTGACGTCGGCGGGGGTGGCGCCGGTGCCGACGCCGGCCTTGAGGGTGATGACGTTGTTGTCGGCGAGCAGCTTGAGCGCGCGGCCCTCGTTGGTGGCGTCGTTCGGCAGGCCGACGGTGGCGCCGTCCTTGAGGTCGCCGATGGCCTTGACCTTCTTGGAGTACAGGCCCAGCGGCTCCAGGTGGACCGTCTCGACGGAGACGATCTGGGTCCCGTGCTTCTTGTTGAAGTCCTCCAGGTACGGCACGTGCTGGAAGTAGTTGGCGTCGGCCGAGCCGTCCTGCACCGCGGTGTTGGGGGTCACGTAGTCGGTGACCTCCTTGATGGTGAGCTTGAGGCCGGCCTTCTCCGCCAGGTTGTCCTTGACGTACTTGAGGATCTGGCCGTGCGGGGTGGGGCTGGCGACGACGGTGAGCGCGGCGTTCGGGTCCGAGGAGGACTTCGAGTCGCCGTTGCTGCCGCAGGCGGCCAGCGAGAGGGCGATGCCGGCGGTGGCGAGGACGCTGGTGAACTTCAGGGCGTTGCGCACGAAAAGTGCCTTTCTGCGTGATACGGGGAGCCGGGTCCGGGACGGACGTCGGGTGGTCTTAGGGGGCGACGAGCTTCTCGTCGGGGGCGGCCGGGGCGGCGGGGGTGCCGCCTCGCCGGCCGAGCAGGCGGGTCCGGCCGCCGCCACGGCCGCGGTTGGCGAGGGCGCGGACGCCCCAGTCGCCGAGCAGCTGGACGATCGTGACGATGATCACCAGCTCGGCCACGATGATCCACATGAAGGCGGTCTCGAAGCGGAAGTAGCCGTAGTTGATGGCGAGGGTGCCGAGACCGCCGCCGCCGACCACGCCGGCCATGGCGGAGTAGCCGATCAGCGCGATGATCGTGGTGGTGGTCGAGGCGACCAGGGCCGGCAGCGCCTCGGGGATCAGCGCCTTGCGGACGATCGTCCAGGTGGAGCCGCCCATCGCCTGGAGCGCCTCGATCAGCCCGCGGTCGACCTCGCGGACGGAGGTCTCGACCAGCCGGGCGAAGAACGGGATCGCGCCGATGGTGAGCGGCACGGTGGCCGCCTCCCAGCCGATCGAGGTGCCGACCAGCCACTTGGTGAAGGAGATCAGGGCGATCATCAGGATGATGAACGGCACCGAGCGGAAGACGTTCACGACCGCGCCGAGCACCTTGTTGACCGGCCGGTTCTGCAGCAGGCCGCCCTTGTCGGTGAGGACGAGCAGCACGCCGAGCGGCAGGCCGAAGAGGATGGTGCCGACGGTGGCGACGCCGACCATCTGGAGGGTCTCCCAGGTGGCGGGCCACATCAGTTCCTGCATCTGCTCCCAGGTCATGCCACCGCTCCGTTCGCCGCGTCGATCAGGTCCACCTGCAGGCCCTGCTCGCGCAGGAAGCCGATCGGCACCACGTTGTCCTGGTGGCTGCCGGGCAGCTCGACCCGCATCCGGCCGACCATCCGGCCGGCGATGGTCTCGACGGCGGCGCCGAGGATGTTGATGTCGATCTGGTAGGTGCGGGCGAGCTGGGAGACGAACGGCTGGGCCGAGGTGTCGCCCTGGAAGGTGATCTCCAGCACGGTGGCGCCGGGGTGGCCGGTGCCGAACTCGCTGAGCGGGAACAGCTCGCGGGCCAGCTCGGAGCCGGGCTTGGCGAGCAGGTCGGTGAGCTCGCCGGACTCGATCACCCGGCCGCCGCGCATCAGGGCGGCGGAGTCGCAGACGGACTTGATGACGTCCATCTCGTGGGTGATCAGCAGGACGGTGAGGCCGAGCTGCTGGTTGAGGTCGCGCAGCAGCTTGAGGATCGAGCGGGTGGTCTCCGGGTCGAGCGCGGAGGTCGCCTCGTCGGAGAGCAGCACCTTGGGGTCGCCGGCCAGGGCGCGGGCGATGCCGACGCGCTGCTTCTGGCCGCCGGAGAGCTGGCCGGGGTAGCTGCGGGCCTTGTCGCCGAGGCCGACCAGGTCGAGCAGCTCGGCGGCCTTGCGGCGGCGCTCGGTGCGGTCCAGGCCGATGATCTCCAGCGGGAGCTCGACGTTCTGCTGGACCGTCCGGGAGGCCAGCAGGTTGAAGTGCTGGAAGACCATGCCGATCCGGCGGCGCGCCTCGCGCAGCTCCCGGCCGGCCCGGTTCTCGCCGCCGGACAGGGCGGTGAGCTCGACGCCGTCCACGGTGACGGTCCCGGAGCTGGGGCGCTCCAGCATGTTGACGCAGCGGATGAGGGTGGACTTGCCGGCACCGCTGGTGCCGACGACTCCGTAGACCTCGCCGGGGCGGACGTGGAGGTCGACGCCGGCGAGGGCGGTCACCTCGCGGCCGCGGGATCGGTAGACCTTGGTGAGGTCCGTGGTGGTGATCACAGCTGCTTCCGTGGGTCGGGGGCGGACGGCGTGCAACCGCCGTACCGGGTTGCGGTCGGCGACGTGGACGGCGCTCTGCCAGGGGGATCCGGACCTGCCACCCCCTGATCGTCGCCGGTGGACGGCCGGGCCGCGCGACGGCGTGGCCCTTACGAGTCACCGGTGACGGTCACCCGCCCGTGGGTGGGCAGGCGGATGGAAGGGGGGAATGGTTACGGCAGGCTGGGCGCTCACTTCGACGGGAGCGGGCCCGGTCTCGCTTCGGGGCGCGAGGTGTGGTCCCCCGGCCGGTGGCTAGGGGGAGGGAACGATGGCCCTCAGCGGTGACACATTCGACGGCACATGGCACGCTCACCTGCCGGCAGTGTGCCGGTGGGGGTCCAGTTCGTCGTCGCAGTCATGTGAGCCAGTAAATCAGATGGTTCGAATTGGTCCCAACTATTTGGACCCGGTGTCCGCAATGCGGACGATCATCACGATGAGCTGCGGAAACGCCGACCGGCGCCGCCTTCGGTGGTCCGAATGATGGCGGCGCCGGGTCGGGTGGGCGGAGCTGGGGGGCTCAAGCAGTGGCGGCCAGTGCGGTCGGGGCGGGCTTCTCCAGGTGCACCAGGCTGAGCCGGCCGCTGACCTGTTCGACGGTGGTCTGCCGGTAGCCCTGGCGGGCGTAGAGCCGCAGGTTCCCCAGGCTGCGGTGGCCGGTGAACAGGCGGTAGGAGGTCACCGCGCCGTCCTCCGCGAGGCGCTGCTCCAGCGCCTCCAGCAGGCGGCCGCCGAGGCCGTGCCGCTGCATCCGGGGGTGGACCACCAGACGCCCTATCCGGCCGACGCCGTCCGGGCCGACCCGGCCGCGGACGGTGCCGACGATCTCGTCGCCGAGGCGGGCGACCAGGAACCGCTGCTCGGTCAGCTCGGCGCGCAGGCTCTCCAGGGACTGGGTCAGCGGGTCGATCGCCCAGTCGCCGTAGAGCTCCGCCTCGCTCTGGTAGCCGAGGTACTGGAGCTTGAGGATCTGCTCCGCGTCTTCCGTCCCGGCGGTCGAAATGATCACGCTCATGCCCATGTGCGGGGGCCTCCCCATCGTTGTGCCCGGCGCGCGAACGTGAGGGTGTCGCACCGGTTGCCCTGCCGGAGGTGTCCCGGCCGGGGATCCGCCCAGACCGGGGTGGCGCACGAACGTACCAGCCCGCACGGCCCTGGTGGGGCCGTGTCGGCGGCGGCACGCTCACGGTCAGTATCCGAGCGATCGCGCCACCGTCAAGGGTTGCGTTCGCCAGCGCCTTACCCGCGTGTCAGCTGGTCTCAACCTCCCGGCCGCCGGACGTGGCGAGGGTCACGCCCGGCGGGGTGGGGGTGGGAGCAGAGGGCAGGGGGGCGGGCCGCGCGGAGGGGAAGGGCGAGGGAGGGGCCCGGACGTGGCGAGGGTCACGCCCGGCGGGGCGAGGGTGGGAGGAGAGGAAAGAGGGGCGGGCCGCGGTGGGCGGCGAGAGTCACGCGTCAGCCGTAGCGTTCGGCGCGGAGGCGGGCGCGGAGGCAGGCCAGGCAGCGGGAGCGGGTCGGGCCGATGGAGCCGCGCGGCATGCCGAGGCGCTCGGAGAGCTCGCGGTAGGTCGGCGGCGGGTCCTCGGCGAGGGCGGCGATCAGCTGCGGGCAGCGGCCGGGCAGGGCGGCGACGGCCTCCCGGACGAGGCGGAGACTCAGCGCGGCGAGGACCTCGTCCTCGGCGGAGGGGACGGACGGGAGGTCGGTGTACATACCGTGGATGACCGGGCACGGCCCGCCCCGGTTACGCCCGTCCGGTCGCGTACGCACGGGAGGGGCGCGGCGGAGACTCCGCCGCGCCCCTCTCCCGGGTCAGTGACCGTCCGTCAGCCGGTCACCCACTCCTGCTGGGCCGCCAGGTCCGCCTTGACCTCGGCGAGCTGGACCGCGACGGCGCTCGGCGCGGTGCCGCCCCGGCCGCTGCGGGCGGCGATCGCCCCGTGCACGTTCAGCACCGTGCGGACCTCGGGCGTCAGGTGCGCGGAGATGGCGGCGAACTGCTCGTCCGTCAGGTCCGCCAGTTCGATGCCGTGGGCCTCGCACTCCTTGACGCAGGCGCCGGCCACCTCGTGCGCGACCCGGAACGGCACGCCCTGCTTGACCAGCCACTCGGCGATGTCGGTGGCGAGCGAGAAGCCCGCCGGGGCGAGCTCCTCCAGCCGCTCCCGGTGCACGGTGAGGGTGGCCATCATGCCGGTGAAGGCGGGCAGCAGCACCTCCAGCGTGTCGCAGGAGTCGAAGACCGGCTCCTTGTCCTCCTGGAGGTCCCGGTTGTAGGCGAGCGGGAGCGCCTTGAGGGTGGCGAGCAGGCCGGTGAGGTTGCCGATCAGCCGGCCGGACTTGCCCCGGGCGAGCTCGGCGATGTCGGGGTTCTTCTTCTGCGGCATGATCGACGAGCCGGTGGAGAAGGCGTCGTGCAGCGTGATGAAGCCGAACTCCTTGGTGTTCCAGATGATCACCTCCTCCGCGATCCGGGAGAGGTTGATCCCGATCATCGCGGTGACGAAGGCGAACTCGGCGACGAAGTCGCGCGAGGCGGTGCCGTCGATGGAGTTGCCGACCGAGCCGCCCTCGAAGCCGAGGTCGGCGGCGACGGCCTGCGGGTCGAGGCCGAGCGAGGAGCCGGCCAGCGCCCCCGAGCCGTACGGCGAGACGGCCGTCCGGGCGTCCCACTGGCGCAGCCGCTCGGCGTCCCGGCCGAGGGCCTGCACGTGCGCGAGGACGTGGTGGGCGAAGAGGACGGGCTGCGCGTGCTGGAGGTGGGTGCGGCCCGGCATCGCGGTGTCCGGGTGGGCCTCGGCGAGGCCGACCAGGGCGTGCTGGAGGTCCAGCACCAGTCCGCCGATGATCTTCGCGTGGTCCCGGAGGTACATCCGGAAGAGGGTGGCGATCTGGTCGTTGCGGGAGCGTCCGGCCCGCAGCTTGCCGCCGAGGTCGGGGCCGAGCCGCTCCAGCAGGCCGCGTTCGAGGGCGGTGTGGACGTCCTCGTCGGCGATGGTGCCGGTGAAGGTGCCCGCCTCGACGTCGGCGAGCAGCCGGTCGAGGCCGTCCAGCATGGCCGCGAGCTCGTCCGCGGTGAGCAGCCCGGCCTGGTGCAGGACGCGGGCGTGGGCCTTGGAGCCGGCGATGTCGTACGGGGCGAGGCGCCAGTCGAAGTGCACCGAGGCGGAGAGCTTGGCCAGGGCCTCGGACGGGCCGTCGGCGAAGCGGGCGCCCCAGAGGCGGACGTCGCCACCGGAGGCGGTCTGGTCGGCGGACATCGCACGGCTCCTTCACTGCTGTTCGGGTGGGTCTTGGGGGGGTGGCCCCGGCCGCGCCCCGGGGGTGGGGCGGCCGGGGCCGGGGCGGTTGGCTCAGGCCAGGTCGCGCCGGGCGGCGATCTTCGAGGAGAGGCCGAAGATCTCGATGAAGCCCTTGGACATCGACTGGTCGAAGGTGTCGCCGGTGTCGTAGGTGGCGAGGTTGAAGTCGTACAGCGACTGGTCGGACTTGCGGCCGTTGACGACGGCCCGGCCGCCGTGCAGGACGAGCCGGATCTCGCCGGAGACGTGCTGGTTGGCCTCGTTGACGAAGCCGTCCAGGGCGCGCTTGAGCGGGGAGAACCAGAGGCCGTCGTAGACCAGCTCGGCCCAGCGCTGCTCGACCTGCCGCTTGTAGCGGGCGAGTTCGCGCTCGACGGTGACGTTCTCCAGCGCCTGGTGGGCGGTGATCAGCGCGATCGCGCCGGGGGCCTCGTAGATCTCCCGGGACTTGATGCCGACCAGCCGGTCCTCGACCATGTCGAGCCGGCCGACGCCCTGGGCACCGGCGCGCTTGTTCAGCTCCTCGATGGCCTGCAGGACGGTGACCTTGCGGCCGTCGATGGCGACCGGGACGCCGGCGTCGAAGGTGATGACCACCTCGTCGGCCTCGCGCGGGGTGGCCGGGTTCTGGGTGTACTCGTAGACGTCCTCGATCGGGGCGTTCCAGATGTCCTCCAGGAAGCCGGTCTCGACGGCCCGCCCGAAGACGTTCTGGTCGATCGAGTACGGGGACTTCTTGGTGGTGGCGATCGGCAGGCCCTTGGACTCGGCGAAGGCGATCGCCTTGTCCCGGGTCATCGCGTAGTCGCGGACCGGGGCGATGCACTTGAGGCCCGGGGCGAGCGAGTTGATGCCGACCTCGAAGCGGACCTGGTCGTTGCCCTTGCCGGTGCAGCCGTGGGCGACGGTGGTGGCGCCGTGCTTCTGGGCGGCGGCGACCAGGTGCTTGACGATGACCGGCCGGGAGAGGGCGGACACCAGCGGGTACTGGCCCTGGTAGAGGGCGTTGGCCTTGAGCGCCGGGAGGCAGTACTCGTCGGCGAACTCGTCGCGGGCGTCGGCGACCTCGGCCTCGACGGCACCGCAGTCCAGCGCGCGCTGGCGGATGACGTCCAGATCCTCGCCGCCCTGGCCGACGTCGACGGCGACGGCGATGACCTCGGCGCCCGTCTCCTCGGCGATCCAGCCGATGCAGACGGACGTGTCCAGACCGCCCGAGTAGGCGAGTACGACGCGCTCGGTCACGGCTTTCTCCTTCACAACTGTGCGAACAGGCTTACGGCGATAGGCATAAGTATGCACTACTCCGTATGAAACTCAAAACCCGTCGGGGATCGGCTTCCGGATACGACTGTGGGCCCGGTCGGAACCGGGCCCACAGGGGGTGCTGTCTACCGCGTCGCCTACTGCGCCTTCGCCTGGGCGAGTTGCATCAGGTGGTCGGCGAGCGCCTGGCCGCCGGACGGATCCCGGCTGATCAGCAGCACGGTGTCGTCGCCGGCGATGGTGCCGATGATCTCGAAGACCTCGGCCTGGTCGATCGCCGAGGCGAGGAACTGCGCCGCGCCCGGCGGGGTGCGCAGCACCACCAGGTTGCCGGAGGCGGTGGCGGAGACCATGAGCTCGCCGGCCAGCCGGGCCATCCGGCCCTCGGTGGCGGACTCCCCCATCGGCGCGCGCGGGGTGCGGTCGCCGCCCTCGGCCGGGACGGCGTAGATGAGCGCGCCGTCCCGGTTGCGGATCTTCACCGCGCCCAGCTCGTCCAGGTCCCGGGAGAGGGTGGCCTGGGTGACCACGAGTCCGTCGTCGGCGAGCAGCTTGGCGAGCTGGCTCTGCGAACGCACGGGCTGGCGGGTGAGCAGGTCCACGATCCGCCGGTGGCGCGCGGTGCGGGTCTGCGGGACCTGCGGCGTCGGGCCGGCGGCGGGTTGGCCGGAGTTGGGAACGGTCATGTGATTATTCTCCCGGACTACGCTCGGTTCGCATCGTCCGGGGCGTCCGGGGCATCCCCGCGGACCGACCGGAGGACGGCCGGCAGTGCGGCGAGGAAGGCGTCCGCCTCCTGCTCGGTGAGCACCAGCGGCGGCGCGAGCCGGACCGCGTCCGGAACGGCGGCGTTCACCAGGAAGCCGGCCTCCTGCAGTCCGGCCTGGACCTCGGCCGCCACCGGCTCGGTGAGCACGATGCCGAGCAGCAACCCGGCCCCGCGCACGTGCGAGACCAGCGGGTCGCCGATCGCCTCGACGCCGAGCCGCAGCCGCTCGCCGGTCTTGCGGACATGCTCCAGCAGGCCCTGGGACTCGATGGTGTCGAGCACCGCGAGCGCGGCCGCCGCGACCACCGGGTTGCCGCCGAAGGTGGTGCCGTGCTGGCCGGGGGTGAGCAGCTCGGCGGCCTCCCCGAAGGCGAGCACCGCGCCGATCGGCAGGCCGCCGCCGAGCGCCTTGGCGAGCGTGACGACGTCCGGCTCGACGCCCTCGACGGCCTGGTGGGCGAACCAGTGGCCGGTGCGGCCGATGCCGGTCTGGATCTCGTCCAGGATCAGCAGGGTGCCGGTGGCGCGGGTGATCTCGCGGGCGGCGGTGAGGTAGCCCTCGGGCAGCGGGATCGCGCCGTTCTCGCCCTGGACCGGCTCCAGGAAGACGGCGGCGGTCTCGGTGGTGACGGCCGCGCGCAGCGCCTCGACGTCGCCGAACGGGACGTGCGTGACGTCGCCGGGCAGCGGGCGGAACGGGTCCTGCTTGGCGGGCTGGCCGGTGAGCGCGAGGGCGCCCATGGTGCGGCCGTGGAAGGCGCCCTCCAGGGCGACCACGTGGGTCCGGCCGGTCCGGCGGCTGATCTTGAAGGCGGCCTCGTTGGCCTCGGCGCCGGAGTTGCAGAAGAACACCCGGCCGCCGGGGCGGCCGTCCAGCCGGAGCAGGCGCTCGGCGAGGGCGATGGTCGGCTCGGCGGTGAACAGGTTGGAAACGTGGCCGAGGGTGGTGATCTGCCGGGTGACGGCCTCGACGATCGCCGGGTGGGCGGTGCCGAGGGCGTTGACGGCGATGCCGCCGAGCAGGTCGGTGTACTCCTTGCCGTCGGCGTCCCAGAGCTTGCTGCCCTCGCCGCGGACCAGCGGGATCCGGGGGGTGCCGTAGTTCTCGGTGAAGGCGTGCCGGTAGCGCTCGGTGAGGCCGGTGTTGCCGGTCGGCTGAGCGGTACCGGTCGGCTGGGCGGCGCTTTTCGGCTGGGCGTCGTGGGTGGTCACGTCGTTGGCGGTCATGCGAGTCCCCCAGTCACGGTCGGTTCGTCGTCCGGCACGACCATCGTGCCGATCCCCTCGTCGGTGAAGATCTCCAGCAGCAGGCTGTGCGGCACCCGGCCGTCCAGCACGCGGGCGGTGCCGACGCCGGAGCGGACGGCGCGCAGGCAGCCCTCCATCTTGGGCAGCATGCCGGTGGCCAGCTCGGGCAGCAGCCCCTCCAGCTCGTCCGCGCTGAGCTGGCTGATCACGTCGTCGGAGTGCGGCCAGTCCTTGTAGAGGCCCTCGACGTCGGTGAGCACGACCAGCATCTCGGCGCCGAGCGCGACCGCGAGGGCCGCGGCGGCGGTGTCGGCGTTGATGTTGTAGACGTGGCCGTCGGCGCCGCGGGCGATCGAGGAGATCACCGGGATGCGGCCGTCCGCGATCAGCGCCTTCACGGCGCCGGCCTCGATGTTGACGATGTCGCCGACCAGGCCGATGTCGACCTGCTCGCCGTCGACCACCGCGTACCGCTTGACGGCGGTCATGGTGTGCGCGTCCTCGCCGGTCATGCCGACCGCGAACGGGCCGTGCTCGTTGAGCAGGCCGACCAGCTCGCGCTGGACCTGACCGGCCAGCACCATCCGGACCACGTCCATGGTCTCGGGGGTGGTGACCCGCAGGCCGTTGGTGAAGGAGGACTCCAGGCCGAGCTTGTCGAGCTGGGCGCTGATCTGCGGGCCGCCGCCGTGCACCACGACGGGGTGCAGGCCGGCGTAGCGGAGGAACACGACGTCCTGGGCGAAGGCGGACTTCAGCTCGTCGTCGACCATCGCGTTGCCGCCGAACTTGATGACGACGGTCTTGCCGTGGAAGCGCTCCAGCCACGGCAGGGCCTCGATGAGCGTCATGGCCTTGGGCAACGCGGTGTTGTTGCGGGCCTGTTCGCCCTTGGGTGCGATCTGCACGGGTGGTGTCCCTGGGGTCTCTGGTCCGGGGCCGGCTCAGGTGGAGTAGGCGCTGTTCTCGTGCACGTAGTCGGCGGTGAGGTCGTTGGTCCACAGGCTCGCGGCGGCCTCACCGGCGTTGAGATTAGCGGTGATCACGACCTCGCGGCCGGTCATGTCGACAAGATCACGGTCCTCCCCCACGCTGCCGTCGCGGCAGACCCAGACGCCGTTGATGGCGACGTCGAGGCGGTCGGGGTCGAAGGCGGCGGCGGTGGTGCCGATCGCGGCGAGCACCCGGCCCCAGTTGGGGTCCTCGCCGTGGATGGCGCACTTGAGCAGGTTGTTGCGGCCGATCACCCGGGCGACCTCGACGGCCTCCTCCTCGGTGGCGGCGCCGGTGACGTCGATCCGGATGTCCTTGCTCGCGCCCTCGGCGTCGCCGATCAGCTGGCGGGCGAGGTCGGCGCTGACGGTGCGGACGGCCTCGTCGAACTCGGCCCGGTCCGGGGTCACCCCGCTGGCGCCGGAGGCGAGCAGCAGCACGGTGTCGTTGGTGGACATGCAGCCGTCGGAGTCGATCCGGTCGAAGGTGGTGCGGGTGGCGCCGCGCAGTGCCTCGTCCAGGGCGGCGGCGTCCAGGTCGGCGTCGGTGGTGAGGACGACCAGCATGGTGGCCAGCGAGGGGGCGAGCATGCCCGCGCCCTTGGCCATGCCGCCGACCGTCCAGCCGGCCGGGCTGGTGACCTGGGCGGTCTTGTGGACGGTGTCGGTGGTCTTGATGGCGATCGCGGCGGCCTCGCCGCCGGTGGCGCTCAGCGCGGCGGCGGCGGTGACCACGCCGGGCAGCAGGACGTCCATCGGGAGGCGGACGCCGATCAGTCCGGTGGAGGCGACCGCGACCTCGCCGGCGTTGAGCTTCAGCTCGGCGGCGACCTGCTCGGCGGTGGCGTGGGTGTCCTGGAAGCCGAGCGGGCCGGTGCAGGCGTTGGCGCCGCCGGAGTTGAGGACCACGGCGGAGACCAGGCCGCCCTTGAGGACCTGCTCGGACCAGAGCACGGGGGCGGCCTTGACCCGGTTGGCGGTGAAGACGCCGGCGGCGGCGAGCGAGGGTCCGTCGTTGACCACCAGCGCGAGGTCGGGGGCGCCGGAGGCCTTGAGGCCGGCGGTGACGCCGGCGGCGCGGAAGCCCTTGGCGGCGGTCACACCAAGGTTCTGATGGTCGGTCACGTCGGCGTTGCCGGTCACGTCGGCGTTGCTGGTCACGGTGCGACTCCGTTCACGGGAAGGCCCAGCTCCTCGGGGAGGCCGAGGGCGATGTTCATGCTCTGCACCGCGCCGCCGGCGGTGCCCTTGACCAGGTTGTCGATCGCGCTGATCGCGACGATCCGCCCGGCGGCCTCGTCCAGGGCGACCTGGACCAGGGCGGCGTTGGAGCCGTAGACACTGCTGGTCTGCGGCCACTGCCCCTCGGCCAGCAGGTGGACGAACGGCTCGTCGGCGAACGCCTCGGCGTAGGCCGACCGCAGGTCCTCGGCGGTCACGCCGGGCTTCGCCTTGGCGGAGCAGGTGGCCAGGATGCCGCGCGGCATCGGGACCAGGGTCGGGGTGAAGGAGACCGAGACCGGCTCGCCCGCGAGCGGGGTCAGGTTCTGCGACATCTCCGGGGTGTGCCGGTGGACGCCGCCGACGCCGTACGCGCTGACGCTGCCCATCACCTCGCTGCCGAGCAGGTGGGTCTTGGCGGCCTTGCCCGCGCCGGAGGTGCCGGAGGCCGCGACGATCACCGCCTCCGGCTCGGCGAGGCCGGCCGCGTACGCGGGGAAGAGCGCCAGCGAGACGGCGGTCGGGTAGCAGCCGGGGACGGCGATCCGATTGGAGCCCTTGAGCGCGGCGCGGTGGCCGGGCAGCTCGGGCAGGCCGTACGGCCAGGTGCCGGCGTGCGCGGAGCCGTAGAACTGCTCCCAGTCGGCGGCGGCCTTGAGCCGGAAGTCGGCACCGCAGTCGACGACCAGCACGTTCGCGCCGAGCGCCTCGGCGACGGCGGCGGACTGGCCGTGCGGCAGCGCCAGGAACACCACGTCGTGGTCGGCCAGCACCTCGGGGGTGGTGGGCTCCAGGACCCGGTCGGCGAGCGGCAGCAGGTGGGGCTGGAGCAGACCCAGCCGGGTGCCCGCGTTCGAGCCGCCGGTCAGCGCCCCGATCTCCACCTCCGGGTGGCCGAGCAGCAGGCGCAGCACCTCACCGCCCGCGTACCCGCTCGCGCCGGCGACGGCGACTCGCAATGCCATGGCGTTCCTCCTTCGTCGGAGCATGAATATACGCAGCACGGAACATTCATGCAAGGAGTACCGGGAACCCGGCCCGCCCGGGGGCTTGTTAGCCATTTAGCCAATCTGCTAAACACTTTCCCATGACCGAACCCCACGACGACAGCGGGGTCTTCCGGGCGCTCGCCGATCCCACCCGGCGGCAGATCCTGGAGGACCTGCGCGGCGGCGAACTCGCGGCCGGGCGGATCGCCGGCCGGTTCTCGATCAGCGCGCCGTCGGTCTCCCGGCACCTCGGGGTGCTCAAGGCGGCCGGACTGATCACCGAACGCCGGGACGGCAACCGGATCCTCTACGCGCTGGCCGAGGACCGCCTGGCGGCCAGCGTCGGCCGCTTCCTCAGCGCGGTCTGCCCCGAGCAGATCGTGCTCCGGCACACCAAGTGGCGCCCGGGCACCCGGGCCGACGAGAAGGAGACCGAGGCATGACGGGCCTGCGGCAACCACGGCTGGCCAGCGTCGTCGAACGCCGGCTGCTGGTGAACTACCGGGTCGACCCCGAGACGGCCGCCCGGCTGCTCCCCGCGCCGCTGCGCCCGCAGCTGGTGCGCGGCCACGCCGTCGCGGGTCTGTGCCTGGTGCGGCTCGGCCGGGTCCGCCCGGCCTGGGCGCCCGGCTCGCTCGGGCTGCGCAGCGAGAACGCCGCGCACCGGATCGCCGTCGAGTGGGACGGGCCGGACGGCGTCGAGACCGGCGTCTACATCCCGCGCCGCGACACCGGCTCCCGGCTGAACGCCTGGGCCGGCGGCCGGATCTTCCCCGGCGAGCACGGCCGCGCCGACTTCACCGTCGAGGAGAGCGCCGAGCGGCTGCGGGTCGCCTTCGCGACCCGGGACGGCTCGCTGCGGGCCGAGGTCGCCGTCGACCTCGCCGCCGAACTGCCGGAGAGCCGGCTGTTCGACGGCCTGGCCGAGGCCTCGGACTTCTTCCGCTGCGGCTCCCGGGGGTTCTCGGCGACCCGGGACGGCGGCGTCCGGCTGGACGGCATGGAGCTGCACACCGACGCCTGGCGGCTGGAGGCCTGCCGGGTGGAGTCGGCGGCCTCGTCCTTCTTCGACGACCCGGCGAGCTTCCCGCCGGGCAGCGCCGAACTGGACTGCGCGCTGGTCATGCGGGACGTGCCGGTGGCCTGGGCTCCGCTCCCGGCGATGGCCGTCAGCGCTTGACGGCCCGCAGCACGACGAACTTGGCGTTGCCCGCGACGGTCTGGCAGTTGCCGAACAGGCGGCGCAGCTTGACGTGGTAGCCGAGGTGCCGGTTGCCCACCACCCAGAGCTCGCCGCCCTGGCGCAGCGCCCGCTTGGCGCCGGTGAACATCCGCCAGGCCGTCGCGTCGGTGGTGGCCTGGTGCGAGTGGAACGGCGGGTTGTTGAGCACCAGGTCCACCGAGCCGGCCGGGACCGCGTCGGCGGCGAGCGCGTCCGCGGTGAGGAACTCGGCGGGCGCGTCCGGCCCCAGGTTGCCGCGGAAGGTCTCCTCGGCGGAGGCCACCGCCTGGTGCGACTCGTCGACGAACACCAGCTCCGCGCCCGGGGCGGCCAGCGCCACCGCGGTGCCGACCACGCCGTTGCCGCAGCCCAGGTCGACCACCCGGTCGCCGGGGGCGGCGGTGGGCAGGTGGGCGAGGAGGAACCGGGTGCCGATGTCGAGGCGGTCCGCGCAGAAGGTGCCGGCGTGGTTGACGACGGTGCGCCCGGAGGCCGGGCCGATGTCGCCGGGCAGGGCGTAGCGGTGCGGCCACGGGTTGGGGCCGGGGTCGGCCGAACCGTCCGGGGCGCAGAAGATCAGCCGGGCCTTGCGGACGGCGAGCGAGGTGCGGGTCGGGCCGAGCAGGCGCTCGAACAGCCGGAGGGTGGAGGTGTGGATCTCGGTGACCATGCCGGTGCCGATCACCACGGTGCCCGGGTGGACGGCCGGGGCGAGCCGGTGCAGCTGGTCCTCCAGCAGGGCGAGGCTCTTCGGGACGCGCACCAGCAGGACGTCGATCCGCTCGGGCGGGGTGTCGCGGGTGGTGAGCAGGCGGGCGGCGGCGGGGTCGGCGCCGGCCCGGGCCAGGTTGGCGCGGGTGGCCTGCTGGGCCAGGTGCGAGTCGCTGATCTGGGTGGGCCGGTGGCCCGCGAGCGCGGTGGTGAGCGCGGTGGTGAGCGCGCCCCAGCGGTCGCCGAGGACGGTGACGGCGCGGCCGGTCAGGTCGAGGGCCTCGCCCTGGGCGGAGTCGGCCTCGCCGGCCAGGTGCCGCAGCAGGTACTCGTCGGCGGCGTCCCAGGCGCGCAGCAGTTCGCGCGGGTCCTCCGGGTAACGGGTGAGGTCGAGGTCGCCCCAGGGGGTGGGGAAGGAGGTCGCGGCGGCGGGCGTGGGGAGGCGGTTCATCGTCCGCCCAGGCTAGCCGACCGGCAGCGGGGCCGGTGCCGGGCTCGGGCGCCGGGCGCGGGCCGGGGTCGGGCGCCGGGCTCCGGTGCCGGTCGCGGGCGCCGGGCGCGGGCCGGGGTGGCGGCCGATACTGGAAGGGCCCGACGGAAGGGGCGAGGCCATGGACTGGAAGCTCGAAGTGGTGGTGGTCCCGGTGGCGGACGTCGACCGGGCCAAGCTCTTCTACGAGGAACAGGCCGGGTTCACCGTCGACCACGACACCCGGATCCGGGACGGGGTGCGGGTGGTGCAGCTGACGCCGCCCGGCTCCAGCTGCTCGATCGTGGTGGGCACCGGGCTGACGGAGGCGCCGGCCGGGTCACTCAAGGGGCTCCAGCTGGTGGTGCCGGACATCGACCGGGCGCACGCGGAGCTGCACACGCGGGGCGTGGAGGTCAGCCCGGTGCAGCACTTCGAGGCGGGCGCCCGGGTGGACGGCCGCGGCGGGGCGTGGAACTCGTTCGTCTTCTTCAACGACCCGGACGGCAACGGCTGGGCCGTGCAGGAGGCCCCGGGACGGCGCTGACCCCGGCCGCGCTCTGGGTAGGCTCGGGGGATGGTCGAAGACGAGGGAAGCGTCCGGGTGGACAGCTGGATCTGGTCGGTGCGGCTGGCCAAGACGCGGTCGGCCGCGGCGGCGGCCTGCAAGGCCGGGCACGTGCGGGTCAACGGCGAGCGGGCCAAGCCGGCGCAGGCGCTGAAGCCGGGCGACGAGGTGCGGGTGCGCCAGGAGGGGTACGAGCGGGTCGTCGTGGTGACCAAGCTGATCCGCAAGCGGGTCGGCGCGGACGTCGCGGCGGAGTGCCTGGTGGACAACAGCCCGCCGCGCCCGCCGCGCGAGCTGGTCGCGGCCCCCGGCGTCCGCGACCGGGGCGCCGGGCGGCCCACCAAGCGCGACCGCCGCGACCTGGAGCAGCTGCGCCGGAAGTAGCCGGACCGGAAGCGGTCAGGACGCGGCGAGGGTGTCGGTGCGGACCTGGGCGAGGAAGGCGTCCAGGTTCAGCACCGTCCGGGCGATCTGGTCCTCCAGCGGCAGCGACTCGTCGGGCCGGGTGACCGAGGCGGACTTCTTGCGCCCGCGCACGTACAGCGAGCAGGCGAGGTCGGCGCAGATGTAGGTGCCGACGGTGTTCCCCTCCCGCCCGGCCGCCCCGGCCCGCCGCGCGGTGAGCAGCGCGACGCCGGACCCCGCGTGGGCGGTGACGCACAGCGAGCACACATTGGTCTTGGTCATGCTCCGCCGGAAGGACGGCACCCGCAGCGTGACCCCGACCAGCTCGCCCCGGTGCTCGGCCACCAGGTACGCCCGGTCGGGCGCCCCCTGATCCCGCCAGCCGAGGAAGTCCAGCTCCTCCCACGGCAGTTCGGCCAGGCCCCGGGGCAGGTTGAGCCGACGGGCCTCGCCCTTGGAGCAGTTGACGAAGGACGCGCGGATCTCGGTCTCGTTCAGGGGTCGCATACGTCGCAAACTAACACCGCCCCACCACCCCCGTCGCCCGGTTTTCGGCTCAGGACTTGAAGGCGACGCCGGCGTAGGCGGAGACGGCCTGCCAGCCTTCGGGGAGGTCGGTGGTGCGGACGTGGCCGGGGGTGGGGCGCCAGAGGGGGAGCTGGACGAGGCCGGGGCCGGTGAACTCGAAGTCGCCGAAGAAGGGTTCGACGGCGGCGCGCGGGCGCAGGACCAGCGGGGCGCTGGCGCTGCGGTAGATGCGGGTGCCCTCGTCGGCGCTCTCCCGGGAGGCGAAGTCGGGGCTGCCGTGGGAGAGGATCAGCGCGCTGCCGGGGGCGAGGGCGTCCCGCAGGGTGCGGACGATCCGTTCGGCGCCGTCCTCGTCGCGGATGAAGTGCAGGACGGCGACCAGCATCAGGGCGACCGGCTCGCGCAGGTCGATCGCGGCGCGCAGGCCGGGGTGGTCGAGGATCGCCTCGGGTTCGCGCAGGTCGGCCTCGATCACCGAGGTGTGGCCGGCCGGGTGGCTGGCGAGCAGGGCGCGGGCGTGGGTGGCGACGATCGGGTCGTTGTCGACGTAGACGACGCGGGCGGCCGGGGCGACCCGCTGGGCGACCTCGTTGGTGGAGCCGACGGCGGGGATGCCGGTGCCGATGTCCAGGAACTGGCGGATTCCCTGTCCGGCCGCGAATTCGACGGCGCGGCCGAGGAATTCGCGGTTGGTGCGGGCCAGCAGGCGGAGCGCCGGGTAGGCGGCGATGGCGGCCTCGGCGGCCTTGCGGTCGGCCTCGAAGTTGTCCTTGCCGCCGAGGTAGTAGTCGTACATCCGGGCGGTGTGCGGGATGCCGGTGTCGAGTTCGGTCGGGGGCTGCCAGTCGCCGGCGCGCGCCCACTCCCAGTCGGCCGCTATCGTGCCGGTCACCGTGGTGTCCTCGGTCATCTTCCCCGCCCCCTGATTTTTTGGCTTTTCTCCCCGTGCACCGTGCGGCCGGTGGGCCCGGTGGGCGGCGGCCGCCGCGTGGTGCGCCGCGATCGTAACCGACGAAGGCCTTGGAAATACCGGTAGTTCAGGTTTCCGCAGCATTCGAACAATGGTGTGTGTGCACGTCAATGGCGGTGTGCCGGGCCTGGCCCGACACCCGTCGGCCGGCTGCGCCGCCGGTCGCCGCCCGCCCGCGCCGTCTCTATGCTGGCTGCCGATGACTGCCGATCGGCGCACCGTCCTGCGCTCCACCGCCAAGCTGGCCGCCCTCGCCGCCGCCGGCGGGCTGCTCACCGCCTGTGGCGGGACCGGGCACCGCCGGACCGATCCGGGACCGTTCGCGGTGCACCCCGGGACGTCCGGGCCGTCCGGCACCGTCGATCCGGCCTGGGCCGCCGGCGAGGGTCCCGCCGCGCCCGAGCCCACCGCGACCGCCGCGCCCACGGCCGAGGCCACCGCCACCGCCGCCCCCACCGCGCCGCCCGCCCCGCCGGTGCTGCCGCCACTGGCGCCCGGCACCCCGTTCGAGGTGGCGTACGGGCCGCGCACCGGCCGCAACGTCGCGCTGACCTTCCACGGCAGCGGCGACCCGAAGCTGGCCACCGCCCTGCTGGAGATCGCCGAGCAGCGCGGGGTCGGCCTCACCGTGATGGTCGTCGGCAGCTGGCTCGACCAGCAGCCGCAGCTGGCCCGGCGGATCCTGGACGGCGGCCACGAACTGGGCAACCACACCCAGAACCACCAGAACATCTCCGCGATGACCCCCGACAAGGCGCGCGCCGAGATCGCCCAGTGCGCGGAGCGGCTGCAGCGGCTCACCGGCTCGATCGGCCGCTGGTTCCGACCGTCCGCCGCCCAGTACGCCACCCCGATGGTGCGCGATCAGGCGAAGGCGGTCGGCTACGAGCACGTGCTCTCCTTCGACGTCGACCCGCGCGACTACGGCGACCCGAGCGCCGCCGAGCTGCAGCGCCGGGTGCTCGGCTCGGTGCGCGGCGGCTCGGTGGTCGCCCTGCACCTGGGCCACCAGTGCACGGTGGACGCGCTGCCCGCGATCCTGGACGGCCTCGGCAAGGCGGGCCTGACCCCGGTGACCGCCAGCCGCCTCTGCGCGTAGCGGCGGGCCCCGGGCGGTCAGCCCATCGGGTCCTCCGGCCCGTACGGGCGCAGCCGCAGCGTGCGGGCGTCCGCCCCGCGGATCTCCTCGGCCCGGCGGACCAGCTCGCCCAGGTCGTCCCGCCCGGCGTGGATGAACCGCCCGTGCAGCGCGTCGAAGCGCCCGCGCGCGGCGTCCACGGTGACGGCCACCATGTACGGGATCGAGCCCCAGGTCTTCATGTCCCGGAACATCGGCATGCCGGCCGTCATGTCGGTGGCCACCGCGCCGGGGCTGATGTCGAGGATCACCACGTGGTGCTCGGCGAGCGAGTCGGCGAGGTTGTCGGAGAGCTGGAGCAGCGCGCCCTTGGAGGTCGCGTACGCCGTGTAGCGGCCGTCGGGGCGCAGCGCGAAGCCGGAGTTGAGGTTGACGACCCGGCCGCGGCCGCGCTGGACCATGCCGGGCAGGACGCAGCGCAGCAGGTTGTAGGGGCCGCGCAGGTTGACCTCGACGACCTGCCACCACTGGTTGACGTCGGTCTCCCAGAGCGGCACCTCGGAGCGGTCGATCTGGCCGGCGTTGTTGACCAGCAGGTCGACCGGGCCGAGGTCGCGCTCGATCACCCGGACCGCCTCGCGGACCGAGCCGGGGCGGGTGACGTCGGCGGTCACGGCGACGCCGCGGGAGCCGTGCCGCACGCACTCCTTGAGGGTCTCGGTGAGCGTCTCGTGGGTGCGGCCGACCAGGCCGACGGCCATCCCCTCGGCGGCCAGGCCGACGGCGATCTCCCGGCCGATCCCCCGCCCGGCGCCGGTGACCAGGGCGACCTGCCCCGTGAGCGATCCCGTCGGCATCCCGTGTGTTCCCTTCGCCAGTCCGTCGACCGCCTGCCGCCGGACCCCGCGGGGGTCCCGCTCCCGGGCCGTCCCGCATTCTGTCCGGCGGCGGGCGGGGCGGTGCCGGGAGCGGCGCGCGACGCGGACGGGCCCACCCGTTCGGCGCAGCCCGACGACCGGCGGTTCCGCCCCCGGTCCGGCGAGGTCGGAGCCGGGGAGGGGATGACCTACTGGCCGGTACGGAGTAGTAACGTCGTCGGGGCGGTGCACCGGTCCGCACATACCGGTGCTCCCAACCGCTGAACAGCAGCTTGCTGGGCCATTTGTCGCTGGGCGACCCCCAGCACCACCGAAGGGCAACTGAGTGAGTGACATCGCGCGCGTCGGAGTGATCGGCTGCGGCCTGATGGGGTCGGGCATCGCGGAGGTGTTCGCCCGGGCGGGGCTGCACGTGCTGGTCTCCGAGGCCAGCGGGGAGGCGCTGGAGTTCGGCCGCGCCCGGCTGACCAACTCGCTGGACACCGCCGTGAAGCGCGGCAAGCTGACGATCGAGCAGCGGGACGAGGCGCTGTCCCGGCTCGCCTTCACCGTCGACCTGGCGGACTTCGCCGACCGTGACCTGGTGGTCGAGGCGGTCGCCGAGCGCGAGGACATCAAGGTCAAGATCTTCGAGACGCTGGACCGCGTGGTCGAGCGCCGGGACGCGATCCTCGCCTCCAACACCTCCTCGATCCCGATCGTGAAGCTGGCCGCCGCCACCTCCCGCCCGGAGCAGGTGATCGGCCTGCACTTCTTCAACCCGGCGCCGGTGCAGAAGCTGGTCGAGGTGATCCCCACCCTGACCACCTCCGCGGCCACCACCGAGCGGGTCGAGACCTTCGCCACCGAGGTGCTCCACAAGGAGCCGATCCGCGCCCGCGACCGGGCCGGCTTCGTGGTCAACGCGCTGCTGGTGCCGTACCTGCTCTCCGCGGTGCGGATGTTCGAGTCGGGCGTGGCCACCGCCTCCGACATCGACAAGGGCATGGAGGCCGGCTGCGCCCACCCGATGGGTCCGCTGCGGCTGTGCGACCTGATCGGCCTGGACACCATCGTGTCGATCGCCGAGTCGATGTACGACGAGTACAAGGAGCCGCTGTACGCCGCTCCCCCGCTGCTCTCCCGGATGGTCGACGCGGGCCTGCTCGGCCGCAAGTCCGGCCGCGGCTTCTACGACTACACCGCCACCGCGACCGCCTGAGCACGGACGTGACGGAGCCCGGGAGCGTGTCCTGCTCCCGGGCTCCTGGATGCCACCCAATTGCTGCGCACCGGCACGTTTAAGGGTGTGGGTCAGTCTCACAGCATTCGCTCTGCCATTAAAGCTACCGCGCCATGGGAGAGGCGCAGACGGGAGTCGAACCCGCAACCTAATGCTTCAAGCACACACCCGGTCGATCCGGCGCTCGGCGGCGAATGCTGAAATTAGAGCGAGAGTCTGAGTTTCACGGGGCGCCTCTGCCATTGGGCCACCCCGGCACGTGGTGCCGGGGGGAGGATTCGAACCTCCACCTCTCCCCGATATCAGCTTCAACCTCAGTTTCAGCTTGCGCTCTTCGCGCCACCCCCGGTCTCACCCGGGGGCGATCATGGGGCTACCCGAACAGGTAGCCGAACACCGCGTCGCCGACCCGCCGGTCGGTGACCTCGGCGCCGTTGGCCTCCTCGCGGGCGAACTGGACGGCCTGCTGGAGCTTCTCGACCCGCTCCAGGAGCTCGTTCACCCGCCGGGCCGGGAGGGCGCCGGAGAACTTCACCGTCGTCCAGTACCCGATCGCGACGTCCTCGTAGTAGACCTCGACCTGTGCCGGGTGCTTCTCCGTCGCCTCGGCCTTGACGTGGTTGCGCGGGACCTTCTTCGTCCGGAGGGTGCGCACCGCCTCGGTCTTCCAGGCGTCGGTGGACGGGTCGTGGCTCCAGGCCTCGGCCGCGTCAAGCACCGGCAGCTTGCGGACGAAGGTGCGCAGGTCGACCAGCTGCTTCTCCAGGAAGAGCAGGTAGGTGACCGGCGCGTCGGCGACCAGCGTGCGACCGTCGACCACCACGTCGGCGCGGGCCTCGGTGTTGGCCCAGTCCTTGGTGGCGGTGACGTCGAACAGCCGGGTGAGGGTCGCGGCGGTCGCCCGCAGCACGTCCTCGGCCTTGACCTGGACACGGGTGGACTCGGGGGGCAACTGCTCGCCCTCCTCGTCCTTCGGCTGGTAGGCCCGGGAGATGCCGGCCAGCAGCGCGGGCTTCTGCAAGTCCTGGTGGGACTGCGTCAGCTCCTGGAAGGACTTCGACTTGACGCCCTTTTCGACGGCGATGATCTGGTTCAGCTTTGCCACGTCGGGGACGCTACCAGCGCACGCGTTCGAGCGTCACCCGAATATCGCGACGGCGGGAGGCCCCCCGATCCGAGCGCGCCTCCCGCCACCGCTTCATGGTGCTCCGTCAGCTGTTGATGGCGTAGCTGTCGCCGTAGACCTTCCACTTCAGCGGCGGGTTGAGGTCGAAGTTCTTGGCGTTCAGGAAGACCAGCTGCTCGGTGTCGACGCGGCTGGTGTCGGAGTGCGCCTCCTCGTGCTTCATGGCGACCTTGCGGGCCTCCAGGAAGGCCTTGAGGTAGGTGGCCTCGTCGCCGCCCTGGGCGGGGCTCTTGGCCTTCTTCAGGGCGGCCTTGCGGATGCCGCCGAAGCTGTCGGCGCCGTCGCCGGGGCCGTGCATGACGATGGCGTCGTAGTAGGCGAACTGGCCGAGCGCGCGCAGGCCGTCGGCCTTGGCCTGGTTGACCGCGGGGTTGAAGTAGACGCGGTCGCGCTCGTCGTTCTGGGCCTGCTGGAAGACGGTGTCCTTGGCGGCGGTGGCCCAGTCCTTCTCGAAGGCGGAGCCGAGGCCGGCGTGCGACTCGGTGCCGTTGACCTTGCGCAGCGCCGGGAGGTACTTGGCGAGGACGTTGCCGGGCTTGAGGTCGGTGTAGTGCTCGACCAGGTCGAGCATGTCGCCGGTGCCGGAACAGAAGCCGATGATGCCCGCGGTGTAGCCGCGGCCGTCCTTGATGTCCTCGATGTACTTGTACTGGGCCTTCCAGTCGAGCGAGGAGTTCTCGGCGCTGGACACCAGCTGCATGGCGATGTCCTTCTTGTGCGGGTCGTCCAGGCCGACGGCGGCCACCCGGACGGTGCCGGCGGGGGCCGCGGCCTGGGCGGCTCCGGCGGCGGCCACGGTGGCCGGGGCGGCGACCAGCACGGCGGCGAGGGCGATCCGGACGGTGCGGTGCTTGAGGCGCATCTGACGCTCCGTTTCCCTGGTCCGGGCAGGAGGATGCCCGGGGCTCACGAGGAATTAGGAAAGTTTCCTAACTTGATTGAAGCGTTCACGCCCACTCCGGCGCAAGGGTCTTGCCCGTAGAGGCACGCGAAAGGCCCCGACCGGGAAACCCGGTCGGGGCCTCGTGAACCGCGAGTGCCGGTCAGGCGCCGCGCAGCACCGCGCCGGTGCGGGCGGTCGCCTCGGCCACGGCGGCCTCGCGGGCCGCGCCGGCCTCCTCGGCGGTCAGCGTCCGGTCCGCGGCGCGGAACCGCAGCGCGTACGCCAGCGACTTCTTGCCCTCGCCGACCTGCTCACCGGTGAAGACGTCGAACAGCCGGATCGCCTCCAGCAGCTCGCCGGCCCCGGCGCGCAGCGCGGCCTCCACGTCGGCGGCCGGGACGGCGGCGTCGACGATCAGCGCCACGTCCTGGGTGGCCACCGGGAAGCCGGAGACCGGCGGGCCCGAGACCCGCTCGGCGCCGTCGGCGGTCAGCAGGTCGAGGTCGAGCTCCATCGCGCTGGTGCGCTCCGGCAGGCCGAGCGCCTTGACGGCGCGCGGGTGCAGCTCGCCCGCGTGGCCGACCACCCGGTCGGTGCCGGCCACGACCAGCTCGGCGCAGCGGCCCGGGTGCCAGGGCAGCAGCCGGCCCTGGCGGACGGTCAGCTCGACGCCGGCGGCGCGGGCCACCGTACGGGCGGCCTCGACCGCGTCGGCCCAGCCCGCCCCGGTGCCCTTGCCCCACCAGCCGGAGGGCAGCCGCTCGCCGGCCAGCGCGACGGCGACCCGGCGCGGCTGGTGCGGCAGCGCGGCGTCCAGCGCGGCCAGCTCCTCGTCGCTCGGACGGCGGTCGACGGCCGGGCGCGGCGCGACCGACAGCTCGTCCTTCGGCAGGAAGACCGTGCCGGTCTCGAAGACCGCCAGGTCGGTGTTGCCGCGGCCGACGTTGCGGCGCAGCGCCCCGAGCAGGCCCGGCAGCAGCGTGGTGCGCAGCGCCGGCTCCTCGTCGTTGAGCGGGTTGACCAGCTTGACGGTCCGGCGGCGGCGGTCGTCCTTCTCCAGGCCGAGCGCCTCGAACGCGGCCTCGCCGACGAACGGGTAGTTGTTGACCTCGACGTAGCCGGCCCCGGCCAGCGCCACGCCGACCCGGCGGTGGGTCCGCTGGGCCTCGGTCAGGCCCTTGCCCGGCGGCACGGTGGGCATCCGGGCGGGCACGTTGTCGTAGCCCTCGAGCCGGATGACCTCCTCGGCGAGGTCGTACGGATCGGTGAGGTCGGGACGCCAGGTCGGCGGGGTGACCTCCAGGTGGTCGGCGCCCGCGACCGAGCAGCCGATCTCCTGCAGGCGCCGGGTGACGGTCTCGCGGCCGTACTCGGTGCCGGCCACCCGGTCGGGCAGGTCGGCGGCGATCAGGATGGTGCGCACCGGGTGCGGGGCGGCGATGTCGGTGACACCGGCCTCGGCGGTGCCGCCGGCGATCAGCACCAGCAGGTCGACGGCGCGCTGCGCGGCGGCGCGGGCGGCCTCCGGGTCGACCCCGCGCTCGAAGCGCTTGGACGCCTCGGACGGCAGCTTGTGCCGCTTGGCGCCGCGGGCGATGGCGACCGGGTCGAAGTGCGCCGCCTCGATGATCACCTCGGTGGTGCCCGGGCCGGCGGCCGGGTCGAGGATCTCGGTGGAGGCGCCGCCCATGACGCCGGCCAGGCCGATCGGACCGCTGTTGTCGCAGATCAGCAGGTCCTCGACGGACAGCTTGCGCTGGACGCCGTCGAGCGTGGTGAGGGTCTCGCCCGGCTCGGCCCGGCGGACCGTGATCGGGCCGCTCACGCGCTGCTTGTCGTAGGCGTGCAGCGGCTGGCCGACCTCCAGCATCACGTAGTTGGTGATGTCGACGGCGAGCGAGATCGGGCGGATGCCCGCCTTCTGCAGCCGGCGCTGGAGCCAGATCGGGGACTTGGCGGCCGGGTCGAGGCCCACCACGGTGCGGGCCACGAAGCGGTCGCAGCCGGCCGGGTCGTTGACCTTGACCAGGTAGCCGAAGGAGTTGGCCGGCGGCACGTCGAGCAGCGCCGGGTCGGCCAGCGGCAGCCCGTACGCGGCGGCGGCCTCACGGGCCACGCCGCGCATGGACAGGCAGTAGCCGCGGTCCGGGGTGACGGCGATGTCGAGCACCTCGTCGACGAGCTGGAGCAGCTCGATGGCGTCGGTGCCGGGCTCGAACTCCGGCGGGAGCACGATGATGCCGTTGTGGTCGTCGCCCATGCCCAGCTCGCGGGCGGAGCAGATCATGCCGGCCGAGGTGTGGCCGTAGGTCTGCCGGGCGGCAATCGGGAACGGGCCGGGCAGCACGGCGCCCGGGAGCACGACGACGACCTTGTCGCCGACCGCGAAGTTGGTCGCGCCGCAGACGATCTCCTGCGGCTCGCCGGTGCCGTTGGCGTCGCCGACGTTGACGAAGCAGTGCCGGATCGGCTTCTTGAAGCCGGACAGCTCCTCGATGGAGAGCACCTCGCCGACCACCAGCGGGCCCTTGAGGTCGCCGCCGATCTGCTCGACGGTCTCGACCTCCAGGCCGGCCCGGACCAGGCGCTCGGCCACGTCACGGCCGGTCTCGCCGGCCGGCAGGTCGACGTACTCGCGCAGCCAGGAAAGCGGGACGCGCATCAGATCTCCATCCCGAACGGGAGGGTGAAGCGGACGTCACCCTCGACCATGTCGCGCATGTCGGCGACGTTGTGACGGTTCATCAGGATCCGCTCCAGGCCCAGGCCGAAGGCGAACCCGCTGTAGCGGTTGGGGTCCACGCCGCAGGCGACCAGCACCCGCGGGTTGACGACGCCGCAGCCGCCGAGCTCGATCCAGCCCTCGGAGCCGCAGGTGCGGCAGGGCTTGTCCGGGTTGCCGACCGACTCGCCCCGGCAGACGAAGCACTGCAGGTCGATCTCGGCGCTCGGCTCGGTGAACGGGAAGTAGGAGGGCCGCCAGCGCAGCTCCAGGCCGTCGCCGATCAGGGTCGAGACGAGCTGCTCGATGGTGCCCTTGAGGTCGGCGAAGGTGATGCCCTCGTCCACGGCCAGGCCCTCGACCTGCCGGAAGACCGGGGTGTGGGTGGCGTCCAGCTCGTCGGTCCGGTAGACCCGGCCGGGGCAGACGACGTAGACGGGGGGCTCGCGGTCGAGCATGGTGCGCGCCTGGACCGGGGAGGTCTGGGTGCGCAGCACCACGCCGGAGTCGGCGGAGCCGTCCGGGGCCTGCACGAAGAAGGTGTCCTGCATGGACCGGGCCGGGTGGTCCGGGCCCAGGTTGAGGGCGTCGAAGTTGAGCCACTCCGCCTCGACCTCGGGGCCCTCGGCGACCTGGTAGCCCATCGCCACGAAGGTGTCCTCGATCCGCTCGGCCAGGGTGGTCAGCGGGTGGCGGGCGCCGCGCGGGGCGCGGTCGTACGGCAGCGTGACGTCCACCGCCTCCTCGACCAGCACGCGCGCGTCACGCTCGGCCTCCAGTTCGGCCTGCCGCCTGGCGAGCGCCTGGTTGACGGCGCCCCGGGCCTGGCCGATCAGCTTGCCGGCGGCGGCCTTGGCGTGCGGGGGCAGGGCGCCGATCTCGCGGTTGGCGAGGGAGAGCGCGGAACGGTCGCCGGTGTGGGCGACCTTGGCCTGCTTCAGCTCGTCGAGGCTGGTGGCGGCGGCGAACGCGGCGACGGCCTCGTCCCGGGCCGCCTCCACCACCTCGGGCTTGAGGGCCTCGACCTCGACCGGGTCGTACGACTTGTTGGGTGCCGACATCTCTATCTTTCCCGTGCTCCTGCTCGTCCGTACTCAGGTAAGGGGGCTCGTTCTTCGCGTCACGCCCGGCGTGGCCGGGGCACGGGCAACCCCGCCTCGGTACTCGGGAGGGGGTGTCCGCGGCACGGCCGCGCAGGGCGTTCCACAACGCCAAAGGTCGAGTGTAGTCGCAGCGCGTAGCGCGGCTGCCGTGAAGCCCTGCCGGAAAAGACTTCAGAGCATGCTCTGCTCGTCGTTCCTGCTCTTTCAGAGCATGAAGTCGGGGATCCCGGCGGGCAGGATAAATCGGAACCGGGCCCCGCCGCCGGGCGCCCGGTCGACCCGGATCGAGCCGCCGTGCGCCTCCACGATGCCCTTCACGATGTACAGGCCCAGGCCGGTGCCGCCGCGCTTGGAGCCGCGCCAGAAGCGGGTGAAGACGCGCGGCATCGACTCCTCGGGGATGCCGCTGCCTTCGTCGCTCACGGTGACCGCTGTGCCTTCCACGATGCGGGGCGGGGTGCCGGGGCGCTCCCAGACGGGTGCCTCGACGACCTCCTTGGCCGGTGCCACCTCGATGGTGACAGTTCCCTCGCCGTGCCGCACCGCGTTTTCCAGCAGGTTGCCGAGCACCTGGTCGACCTTGTCCGGGTCGGCCCACAGCACGGTCAGCGGCTCGCTGACCCGGATGTCGAAGCGCTCCTCGGGGATGCCGGTGGCGACCTTGCGCTCGACGTGCCGGCGGACGGCGGCGGCCAGGTCGACCACCTGCTTGCGCAGCTCCAGCCGGCCCGCGTCGATCCGGGAGATGTCCAGCAGCTCGGCGATCAGCCGGGTGACCCGGTCGGCGTCGGCGTCCACGGTCTCCAGCATCAGCCGCTTCTGCCCGTCGGTGAACCGCTCCCACTTGGCGAGCAGGGTCGCGGTGAAGCCCTTGACGCTGGTGAGCGGCGAGCGCAGCTCGTGCGCGACGGTGGCGATCAGCTCGGCGTGGCTGCGCTCGGTGCGGCGGCGCGCCTCGGTGCCGCGCAGGGCGATCACCAGCCGCTCGACCGGCCCCCGGGGCCACCGGCGGACGTACCGGGCGGAGACCAGCACCTCACGGCCGCCGGGCAGCAGCAGGTTGCGCTCGGGCTGGCGGGTGCGGATCGCCAGGCCGCCGTACGGGTCGGTCAGCTGCCACCAGCGGCGGCCGTCGAGGTCCTCCAGCGGGAGGACGTCGGCCAGCTCGCTGCCGAGCGCGGCCTCCGGGTGCACGCCGGTGAGCCGGGCGGCGACGCGGTTGAAGCAGACCACCCGGCCCCGGGCGTCGGCGACCACCAGGCCGTCCGGCAGGTCGTCCGGGTCGAGCTCTGGCCCGCTGCCGACCATGGGTGTCCTCCCCGATTACCCACCGTGTCTTTCCCCCCACCGAGGCAGACCCTAGCGTCTCCCAGCCCCTCGTAATAGGGCCTGCGGCGACTTCGGGGGGCGCGGGGCGCGTCTTGCGGATCGGCCCGGGTCCGCGACGCCGGGACGCGCCTACCCGGCGCTTCGGCAGCCGCCGGGCGAGCGCTGGGCCCGGGCGGAGGCGTAGAGGCAGACCGCGGCGGCGGTGGCCAGGTTGAGGCTCTCGGCGTGTCCGTGGATCGGGACGCGCACGACCTCGTCGGTGAGCGCCCGGGTCTCCTCCGGGAGCCCCCACGCCTCGTTGCCGAACACCCACGCGCCGGGCGCGCCCAGGGTGCCCTCGTCGAGCTCCTGGTCGAGGTCGCGCTCCCCCGCGCCGTCGGCGGCGAGCACCCGGACGCCGGCCTCGCGCAGCTTCCCGATCGCCTCCTCGACCGGCACGCCGACCGCGACCGGGAGGTGGAACAGGCTGCCGACCGACGCCCGGACCGCCTTCGGGTTGTAGAGGTCCACCGAGGCGTCGGTGAGCACCACGGCGTCCGCGCCGGCCGCGTCGGCGGTGCGCAGCACGGTGCCGGCGTTCCCGGGGTCGCGGACGTGCGCGAGCACCGCGACCAGCTTCGGGCGGGCGGCCAGCACCTCGGCGAACGGGGTGTCGATGAAGCGGCAGAGCGCGACGATGCCCTGCGGGGTCACCGTGTCGCAGATCCCGGCGATGACCTCGTCGGTGGCGGTGAGCACCGGCAGGCCCTCGTCGAGGGCGGCCCCGACGATGCCCGCGTGCCGCTCGGCGGCCTCCGGCGTGACGTAGACCTCGACGACCGCGTGCTCGCCCGAGCCCGGCAGCCGCCCGAACGCGACGGCCTCGCGGACGGCCTGCGGGCCCTCGGCGAGGAAGCGGCGCTCCTTGCCGCGCTGGCTCCGCTTGGCAAGCCGACGGGCGGCGACCACCCGGGGCGAGCGCAGGGAGGTGAGCAGGGGGGTGTCGGTGCTCGGCATGATCTCGTCTCTTGTACAGCCGCGAAACGGGGGGAACGCAAAACCGGACCCGCAGGATCGAGCCTGCGGGTCCGGTCAGCTCAACTCAACTGATCCAGGAAGATCAGGCGGCGTTCGCGGCGGCCTTCGGGGCGTTCACGTCGGCCGGCAGCGCCTTCTGGGCCACCTCGACCAGGGACGCGAAGGTGCCCGGGTCGTTGACGGCCAGGTCGGCCAGCATCTTGCGGTCGATCTCGATGCTGGCGGCCTTCAGGCCCTGCACGAAGCGGTTGTAGGTGATGCCGTTGGCACGGGCCGCAGCGTTGATGCGCTGGATCCACAGCTGACGGAAGTCGCCCTTGCGCTTCTTGCGGTCGTTGAAGTTGTAGACCAGCGAGTGGGTGACCTGCTCCTTGGCCTTGCGGTACAGGCGCGAGCGCTGGCCGCGGTAGCCGCTGGCGCGCTCCAGGATGACCCGGCGCTTCTTGTGGGCGTTGACTGCCCGCTTGACGCGTGCCACTTGATTACTCCTTGGGTTGGACCACGGACTACTTCACGTGGTCCGTCATTCGAATGGGTCGGGAAGGATCAGCTGCCCCGCACTCGGCTCGCGCCGGGCGGGAGGGCGATCACTTGCCGAGAAGCTTCTTGATCTTCTTGGCGTCGGCGGGGGCCAGCTCGACCGTCCCGGCCAGCTTGCGGGTCAGCGTCGAGGGCTTGTGCTCCAGGAGGTGGCGGCGGCCGGCGCGCTCGCGCAGCACCTTGCCAGAGCCACTGATCTTGAAGCGCTTGCTGGCGCCACTGTGCGTCTTCTGCTTCGGCATTTCGCCGTATCTCCTCGTCGGTCCGTCCACGCCCGCGCGGTGTGCGCCGCACGGGCGTGAAGGATGGATCTGCGGTGACCGGGCGGGGCGCCCCGTCACCCTGGTGGCCGGTCTCCCGGGCGCTCCTGGCCGGTGAAGGCTCAGGCGCCCTGGGAGGCCTCGGCCGGCTGCTCGACGGGAGCGGCGGCCTCGGGGGCCTCCGCCTCGTCGGCCTCCGTCTCGGCGGCGTCGTCCGCCTCGGCGGCGGCGTCCTCAGCCTCGAGCGCGGCGTTCTCGGCCTCGAGCGCGGCGTCGTCGGCCGCGGCGTCGGCGTCGTCGGAGCCGACGGTGCGGCCCTGACGCTCGGCCTTGCGGGCGTCGGCGAGCGCGCGGGCCTCGGCCATCGCCTCGGTCTTCTTCTTGTGCGGGCCGAGAACCATGATCATGTTACGGCCGTCCTGCTTCGGCGAGGACTCGACGAAGCCCAGGTCCTGGACGTCGTCGGCGAGCCGCTGGAGCAGACGGAAGCCCAGCTCGGGGCGGGACTGCTCACGACCGCGGAACATGATCGTGATCTTGACCTTGTCGCCCTGCTTGAGGAACCGGACGACATGACCCTTCTTGGTGTCATAGTCGTGCGGGTCGATCTTCGGCCGGAGCTTCATCTCCTTGATGACCGTGTGCGCCTGGTTCTTGCGCGCCTCACGGGCCTTCATGGCCGACTCGTACTTGAACTTGCCGTAGTCCATGAGCTTGCACACCGGCGGCCGGGCGGTCGCCGCGACCTCGACCAGGTCGAGGTCGTACTCCTGCGCGAGCTCCAGCGCCTTGGCAAGCGGCACGATGCCGACCTGCTCGCCGCTGGGACCGACGAGTCGCACCTCGGGGACGCGAATCCGGTCGTTGATGCGGGGCTCGGTGCTGATGGGGCCTCCTCGGTTGCACCTTCTGCGATGCGGCCGTCGGACGGCGGACGCACGTAGTGGACTCGACCACTGGGCGGGGCTTCATTCGTGCTGCGCTGTTGCCGGCTCCAACTGGCCGTCCACACCGCGACACGAAAAAAGCCCCGCTCGGTACAAGCGGGGCTCCACACAACCGGGGGCGACGCCCGGTGAGGGGCGCTGCGGCGACCGTCGGCACACTGGGCGCCCGTCGCGGACCGGACCCGTCGACCGTGAGGACGATCGGGTGGGAGACTTTCGCGGTTGCCCTCTCGGGCCTCCTGGGTGGAGCCTCCTCTTGCTGGCCGGGCTTCCGTGAGGACGCCTGGCCGGTCAGTCTCGAAGCTTACAGCGCCGGGCCCTCGAACGCCATTCCGCCCCGGTGTGCCCCTCCTTGTACGCTCCCTGTGTACGGACACCGGCACGACGGAAGAGCCCCCCTTGAGCAGCGAGCCCACCCAGAACCCCGCCGCGGACGACGAGGCGATCGGCTTCGACGACCTCACCCGGGACATCGCCGAGGTCCCGGCCGTCGAGGTGATCACCACCGTCGCGGTGCACCTGATGAGCGCCGCCGCGGTCAAGTGCGGTCTCGCCGAGGGCGGCGAGAAGGACAAGGACCTGGACGAGGCCCGGAAGCTGATCACCGCGCTGGCCGGGCTGGTCACCGCCGGCGCCCCGGAGATCAGCAACTTCCACGCCGCGCCGCTGCGCGACGGCCTGCGCTCGCTCCAGCTGGCCTTCCGCGAGGCCTCGCTCGTCCCGGACGCGCCGGGCACCGGCCCGGGCGAGAAGTTCACCGGCCCGGTCTACTCCTGAACCCTTGAGTGACGGAGGGGAACATACTCGCGCGAGTATGTTCCCCTCCGTCGTCTCCTGCTACCGCTGGTGCAGCGGCTCGCCCGGGAGCTGCGCGTCGGCCGGCAGCACCGCCAGGTTCAGGCCGCGGTCCAGCCGGACCCGCAGCACCGGGTCGGCGGCGACGGCCTTGCCGACCCGCTGGGCGGCCTCCTGCACCCCGGCCTGGTCCAGCGCCTCGTCCAGCACCACCGCGAGCAGCCCGTCCGTGTCCTGGTACGGCGCGAGCACACCGCGCACCACGGCCGGCTCGGCGGCCAGCAGCGCCCGGACCGCCTCGCGCACCTCGGGGTCGGCGGCCGGCGGCAGGTAGGGCCGGTTCTCCGCCAGCGCGCGCAGCCGGGCGCCGGACAGCTGGAACGCCACCGGGCCCGCCGGGTCGATCAGCAGGGTGTCGGCGCGCTCGGAGAAGGCGACCATCGCGGCCTGCGGGGCCGCCACCGGCGCCGGGCGGGCGTCGGCCCGCCAGCGGGCCAGGCTCGCCAGCGAGGTGAAGGCGGGCAGGGCGCGGCGGCCGTCGGCGGCCTCGACCACCGGCACCGCCATGTCGCTGGACTTGTCGTGCTTGTGCCCGTGCTCGTCCACCTCCACCTCGCCGAGGATCGCCACGATCGGCACCATCAGCCGGGTGGGCGTCAGCGCGGCGAGCACCTCCGGCTCGGCCGCGCGGTCCCGCTCCCAGCGGGCGAGCGCGGCGGTCAGCGCCGGGTCGGCGGTGCCGTCGTCCTCGGAGAAGCCGGGGTTCGGGATGCTCTTGCCGACGAACGCCGGGTTGGAGAAGTCTTTGCGGTCCACCCGGTCGACCCTATGCCAACGCCCGCCCGTCGCCCCACGGACCGAAGGTCCCCCGTCCATCCCCTACCCGTCGGTAGTGCGATGTGGCAGTCTGCGCCCATGGCCACGCTCGAAGCCGCTGCCCGCACCGTGCCCGCCCCCTCGCCGGCCGCCGACCGCGCCCGGTACGACCGGGCCACCGCCCACCTGGACGGCCCGGTGGCCGTCGTCGACCTGGCCGCCTTCGACGCCAACGCCGCCGACCTGGTGCGCCGGGCCGCCGGCAAGCCGATCCGGGTCGCCAGCAAGTCGGTGCGCTGCCGGGCGCTGCTGGAACGCGCGCTGGCGATGGACGGCTTCGCCGGGGTGATGGGCTTCACCCTCGCCGAGTCGCTCTGGCTGGCCCGCTCCGGCCTGCGCGACATCCTGCTCGCCTACCCGTCGACCGACCGCGCCGGCTTCGCCGAGCTGACCGCCGACCCGACGCTGGCCGGCGCCGTCACCGTGCTGCTGGACGACCCCGCCCAGCTGGACCTGATCGACGCCGCCCGGACGGGCTCCGCCGAGGTGCGGGTCTGCCTGGAGCTGGACACCGCGCTGCACCTGCTCGGCGGGCGGGTCCGGGTCGGCGCCCGCCGCTCCCCGCTGCGCACGCCCGAGGACCTCGCCGCCTTCGCCGAACTGGTGCAGCGCCGCCGGGGCTTCCGGGTGGTCGGGCTGATGGCCTACGAGGGCCACGTCGCCGGGGTCGGCGACGCGGTGCCCGGCCGCCCGCTGCGCTCCCGGCTGATCCGGCTGATGCAGGACCGCGCCCGCACCGAACTCGCCGAGCGGCGGGCCGCGACGGTCCGGCTGCTGCGCCGGGTGGCCGAGCTGGAGTTCGTCAACGGCGGCGGCACCGGCAGCGTCGAGTCCACGGTGGCCGAGCGCGCGGTGACCGAGGTGGCGGCCGGCTCCGGCCTGTACCAGCCGCAACTGTTCGACCACTACCGGGCGTTCCGGGGCCGGCCGGCCGCGCTGTTCGGCCAGCCGGTGGTCCGCCGGCCCGGGGTCGGCGTGGTGACGGTGCTCGGCGGCGGCTACCCGGCGTCCGGCGCGGCCGGCCCGGACCGCTCCCCCGTGCCGTATCTGCCGACCGGGCTGCGCTACGACCCGATGGAGGGCGCGGGCGAGGTGCAGACCCCGCTGCTCGGCGCGGCCGCCGACGACCTGCTGATCGGCGACCGGGTCTGGTTCCGGCACGCCAAGGCGGGCGAACTGTGCGAGCGCTTCCCCGAGTTGCACCTGATCGAGGGGGACGCGGTGGTGCGCACCGTGCCGACCTACCGGGGCGAGGGCCGGACCTTCCTCTGAGCTGCGCGGTTCCACCGGCGCGACCGGGGTACGGGGGTACCGGCCGGGTACGGGGGTGCCCGGGACGACGGGAGGGTGAGGCCATGGAGGTCGAAATCGCGCAGTTGGTGACGACCGGTGCCAGCACGGTGGTCGGGCTGATGGCCACCGAGGCCTGGACGCAGGCCCGTTCGCGGCTGGCCGCGCTGTTCGGGCGCGGCCGGGACACCGAGGAGGTCACCGCCGAGCTGGAGGAGATCCGGGTCGAGGTGGTCCGGGCGGGCGACGACTCCGAGCTGGTCGACGACTGCACCGGCGAGCTGCGCAACCGGATCCGCCGGCTGCTCCGCGAGGACCCGCAGGCGGCGGACCTGCTCCGGACCGTCCTGGCCGAGTTCGCGACGGCGCAGCCGCAGCCGGGGATCACGGTGTACCAGAGCACCAACACACTGAGCGGCGGCTCGCACGGCACCGTGATCCAGGCCGGTTTCGTCAACGGGCCGCTCCCGGGCGGGCAGTCCGGCCCGTTCGGGCGCCCCGCGGGCTGATCCCGGGCCGGCGCGTCGCCGGGAACCTTGGCCGGACCTTAAGCGGGCCCGATGGAACGCCTAACCCAGGCGCATCATCGGGCCCTTGCGCTGCACACAGGGCTACAGTCCGTCAAAAAGTGGCCCACAACGGGCTATTGCCAGTTGGTCTAGTCCAATCATACGCTCAGCCCAGGGGCCGGCGTGCCGGGTCGGCGGGCCCCTCGGGCAGACGTGTCCGGCACTCCCCCACGCCTCGACCCGGTATCCGGTCAAGGAGTCCCCACCCCATGTCCATGAAGCGAACCGCCCTGTCCGTCGGCGTCATCGGCGCCGCGTTCCTTTCCGTCACGTCGGTCGGCATCGGCGCGGCCGGCGCGCACGGCACCGTCACCAACCCGGTCAGCCGAATCGCGGCGTGCTACGCGGAAGGCCCCGAGAACCCCAAGTCGCAGATCTGCAAGGACCTCGTCGCACTGAGCGGCACCCAGCCGCTGTACGACTGGAACGAGGTCAACATCGCCAACGCCGACGGCCACCACCAGGCGCTGATCCCGGACGGCAAGCTCTGCTCCGCCAACCGCGACAAGTACAAGGCGCTGGACCTGCCGCGCGCCGACTGGCCCGCCAGCCCGGTCACCAGCGGCAAGGTCGACTTCAAGTTCCGGGTCACCGCCCCGCACCAGGGCAACCAGACCATCTACATCACCAAGCAGAGCTGGAACCCGACCCAGCCGCTCAAGTGGTCCGACCTCGACCCGGTGCCGGTCGCCCAGGTGCCGACCAGCCGCACCTCGGACAACGGCTACTACTACTACAGCGGCAACCTGCCGCAGCGCACCGGCCGCCAGCTGCTCTACATGGTCTGGCAGCGCACCGACAGCCCCGAGGCGTTCTACAGCTGCTCCGACATCGACTTCGGCGGCAAGGCGGCCGTGGACGGCGGAGCCGTCCAGGCGCTCGCCGCCCAGGCCCCGGCCGCGCCGAGCGAGGCGCAGATCGCCGCCGGCCAGTCCAAGTCCACCGTCGCCCACCACGGGCACGGCGGCAACGCCGACGAGCCGGCCGGCAAGGTCGTCGCGAGCAACAGCGCGGCGCTCGGCGGCGGCTCGGCCACCGGCCCGCTGCTGCTCACCGGTGCCGCCGCGATCGGCGTCGGCTGGGCCGGCATGGTGCTCCGGCGCCGTCGCGTCGAGGCTGTGCGACACGACGGCTGACCGCCGGAAGCCGGGACCGGACCGTCCCTCCCCCGTACGGTCCGGCCCCGGCCGATTTCCCGCAGGACGGCGGCGGCCCGCCCGGAGTGTTCCGGGCGGGCCGCCGCCGTGCCGTCGTGCGTGAGCCGAGGAGCCGGTCAGGTCTTCGCGGTGCCGGGGCCGCCGTCCTCCGCGCCGCCCGGGAAGCCCGGGATCGCCGGCAGCTTGCCGCTGTAGTCGCCGATGCCCTTGACGATGGTGTCCATCAGCGAGACGTCGGGCGCCTTGGCGGCGATGTCGAAGCCGAAGTGCACCGAGACCAGCGTCTTGCCGTCGGCGGACGGGAAGACCACGGTCTGCACGTAGCCGTCGTTGCCCTTGGCGGCGTCCACCTTCCAGCGGACCAGGTAGCCGTCCCGCCCGTCCACCTTGACCGCCTCGGACTTCAGCTCCTCGTGGGAGTTGATCTCGTTGTACGAGTCCTTGGCCGCCTTCTCGATGTCGGCCTTGGCCGCCGCCTGCGGGTCGGTGCCGCCGCCGGCGATCCGGCCGGTGTTGGCGCCGCCCAGCGAGCAGTTGCCACCGCCCTCGCAGGTGTACGAGCCCACGGTGAGCCCGGCGTAGCCGTCCCGGGTGGTGCCGCCCTCCCAGCCGGCGGGGACGGGCAGGACCAGCCGGTTCACCACGTCCACGGCCCGGTCGCGGTTGCGGCCGGTGCCGTCGCCGCCCTGGCCGTTCCCGTTCCCCTTGCCGTTCCCGTTGCCGTTTCCGTTGCCCTTGCCCTGGCCCTGGCCGCTGTCGCCACTGCCGCCGTTGCCGCCACCGCCGTTGCCCTGGCCGCCCTGGCCGCCGGGACCGCCGAAGTCCGGCAGGCCGCTCCACGGGCCCTCGCCGTACGGGCCGTCGCCGCCCGGGCCGACCGGGAAGGCCGGCCGCGCGGACCGGTGCCGGTCGCCGTGGCCGTCCATCGCCAGGTAGGTGACGCCCGAGCCGACGCCCAGGCCGAGCAGGGCCGCCACGGTCGCCGCGATCACCAGCTTGGACGGCTTGCGGCGCCGCTTCGGGAGCGGCGGCACCGGAGAGCCGTAGGCGGTGCCGAAGGGGGGCGGCTCGGGGTGGCGGACCGACGGCCCGCCCTCCGGCAGCTCTCCCTCCGGCGCCCGGGTCTCGTCGGTCGCGTCCGGCCCCGGAGCCCCGGCCGCCGGGAGCTCCGGCGGCGGCGCGTCCGAGGGTGCGGGCCGGGTGCTGGCCGTCCAGCCCAGCCCGTCCCACCAGCGCTGCGGTCTCGGGTCGCTGGTGATGTCCTTCGGGTCCGGGTACCACCCGGCGGGGATCTGCTCACTCACGACACAGAATCTAAAGGCATCCGGATAAACGCGAAATCAGCGGGACGCCCAATTCCCGGCATTTTCCATGAGATTACGGTGAGAAGGTGATCGGCGGTGATCACCGCCTCGATCGGCAACCGGCGACCGGCCGATTACAGCGGTGTGACGTAGGCGCCGGCGATGCCGCCGTCGACCAGGAACTCGCTCGCCGTGATGAACGAGGAGTCGTCGCTGGCGAGGAAGGCGACCGCGGCCGCGATCTCCTCGGGGCGGGCGAAGCGGCCGAGCGGGATGTGCACCAGCCGGCGAGCCGCCCGTTCCGGGTCCTTGGCGAACAGCTCGCGCAGCAGCGGGGTGTCCACCGGCCCCGGCGACAGCGCGTTCACCCGGATGCCCTCGCGGGCGAACTGCACGCCCAGCTCGCGGGACATCGCCAGCACCCCGCCCTTGGAGGCGGTGTAGGAGATCTGCGAGGTCGCCGCGCCCATCCGGGCCACGAAGCTCGCGGTGTTGATGATCGAGCCGCGCCCGTGCCGGCGCATGTACGGCAGCGCCGCCTTGCAGCAGAGGTAGACCGAGGTCAGGTTGACCTCCTGGACCTTGCGCCAGGCGTCCAGGCCGGTGGTCAGGATCGAGTCGTCCTCCGGCGGCGAGATGCCCGCGTTGTTGAACGCGACGTCCACGCTGCCGTACGTCTCGTAGGCCTCGTCGAACAGCGCCTCCACCATGTACGGGTCGGTGACGTCGGTGTGCACGAAGAGGCCGTCGACCTCCTCGGCGGCCGCCTTGCCGGTGGTCTCGTCGACGTCGGCGCACACCACCTTCGCCCCCTCGGCGGCGAGCCGGCGGGCGGCGGCCAGGCCGATGCCGCTGCCCGCGCCGGTGATCACGGCCGTCCGGCCGACCAGCCGGCGGCAGACCGGGGCCTCGCCCTCGGGGGACTCCGCCTGGTCCTGGGACTTCCGGGCCTTCTGGGTCAACGCGGGCTCCTACTCCTCGGTCCGGATGAAGACGTTCTTGGTCTCGGTGAAGCGCGCCAGCGCCTCCGGCCCCAGCTCCCGGCCCACCCCGGACTCGCCGAAGCCGCCGAACGGCGTCCAGTACCGCACCGAGGAGTGCGAGTTCACCGACAGGTTCCCGGCCGCCACGCCCCGGGCCAGCCGCAGCGCCCGGCCGAGGTCCCGGGTCCAGATCGAGCCGGAGAGGCCGTAGCGGGTGGCGTTGGCCAGCCGCAGCGCGTCCGCCTCGTCCTCGAACGGCAGCACGACCGCGACCGGGCCGAAGATCTCCTCGGTGACCGCCGGGACGTCCGGCCGGGTCGGCGCGAGCACCGTCGGCGGGTACCAGAACCCCGGCCCCGCCGGCACCTCGCCGCGCGCCAGCACCGGCAGCTCGGGCGTCACGTACGAGGCCACCCGGCGGACCTGCGCGGCCGAGATCAGCGGGCCCAGCTGGGTCCGCGGATCGGCCGGGTCCCCGGTGCGGACCGCCGCCACGGCGGGCAGCAGCAGGGCGAGGAAGTCGTCCATCACCTCGCGCTGGACCAGGATCCGGCTGCGCGCGCAGCAGTCCTGGCCGCTGTTGTCGAGGAAGGACATCGGGTCGGCGGCGCCCGCCAGGTCCGCGTCCGCGAAGACGATGCTGGGGCTCTTGCCGCCGAGTTCGAGGGTGACCCGCTTGACCCGGGCCGCGCAGCGGGCCGCGACCTCCTTGCCGACCACCGACGAGCCGGTGAAGACGATCTTGCGCACCGCCGGGTGGTCGACCAGGGCCCGCCCGGTCACCGGCCCGGCCCCCGGCACCACCTGGAACAGGCCCTCCGGCAGCCCGGCCGCGAGGGCGAGCTCGGCCAGCCGCAGAGCGGTCAGCGGGGTCGCCTCGGCGGGCTTCAGCAGCACCGCGTTCCCGGCGGCGAGGGCGGGCGCGAACCCCCAGGCGGCGATCGGCATCGGGAAGTTCCACGGCGCGATCACCCCGACCACGCCGACCGGCTCGTGGAAGGTGACGTCCAGCCCGCCGGCCACCGGGATCTGCCGCCCGGTCAGCCGCTCCACTCCCCCGGCCGCGTACTCCAGGAGGTCCCGGACGTTGCCCGCCTCCCAGGTCGCGTTGCCGGTGGTGTGACCGGCCTCGGCGACCTCCAGCGCGGCCAGCTCGGGGACGTGCACCTCGACCTGGTCGGCGAAGCGCCGCAGCAGCCGGGCCCGCTCGCCCGGGGCGAGGGCGGCCCAGCCCCGCTGCGCTCGGACGGCCCGCCGGACAGCGGCGTCCAGCCGCTCCGGGGTGGTGTCCGGCACGGTGGCGAGGACCTCGCCGGTGGCGGGGTTGCGGACGGTGCAGCCGGCGGGCTCGGCGTCGACGACGGTGGTGGTGCCTGCGGTGGTGCTCACGGTGGTGTCGATGGTGCTCACATCCGCTCGAAGGATCGGTAGCGCTCCCAGTCGGTGATCGCGCTGTCGTAGGCGGCCTGTTCGACCCGGGCCATGTGCAGGTAGTGCTCGACCACGTCGCTCCCGAACGCCGCGCGGGCCAGCTCGCTCGACGCCCACAGGTCGGCCGCCTCGCGCAGCGAACCGGGCACCCGGGCGTACTCCTCGACCGCGTAGGCGTTGCCCAGGCACGGCGCGGGCAGCTCCAGCTTCTGCTGCACCCCGTGCAGACCGGCCGCGATCATGCCGGCCACCGCCAGGTACGGGTTGACGTCCCCACCGGGCACCCGGTTCTCCATCCGCAGCCCCGCGCCGTGGCCCACCACCCGGTAGGCGCACGTCCGGTTGTCCCGCCCCCAGGCCACCGCCGTCGGCGCGAACGAGCCCGGGCGGTAGCGCTTGTAGGAGTTGATGTTCGGCGCGTACAGCAGGGTGAACTCGCGCAGCGCGACCAGCTGCCCGGCCAGGAAGTGCCGCATCGTGTCGGTCATCCGGCCGTCCGCGGCGGCGAAGGCCGGGGCGCCCACCGCGTCCCGCAGCGACAGGTGGATGTGGCAGCTGTTGCCCTCGCGCTGGTCGTACTTGGCCATGAAGGTGAGCGCGCAGCCGAGTTGGGCGGCGATCTCCTTGGCCCCGGTCTTGTAGACGCTGTGCTGGTCGCAGGTGGTGAGCGCGTCCGCGTACCGGAAGGCGATCTCGTGCTGCCCGAGGTTCGCCTCGCCCTTCGCCGACTCCACCACCAGACCGGCCCCGGCCATCTCGGAGCGGATCCGGGACAGCAGCGGCTCCACCCGGGCGGTGCCGAGCAGCGAGTAGTCGACGTTGTAGAGGTTCGCCGGGGTCAGGCCGCGGTAGCCGCCCTGCCAGGCCTGCTCGTAGGTGTCCCGGAAAACCAGGAACTCCAGCTCCGTCCCGATGTCCGCGGCCAGCCCGTGCTCGGCCAGCCGGGCGATCTGACGGCGCAGCAGCTGGCGGGGCGCGGCCGTCACCGGGTGGCCGCCGTGCCCGGCCAGGTCGGCGGTGACCTGGGCGGTGCCCGGCTGCCAGGGGGTCAGCCGGAGGGTGGACAGGTCGGGGCGCATCGCGAAGTCGCCGTACCCCGCCTCCCAGGAGGTCAGGGCGTAGCCGTCCACCGTGTTGAGCTCGATGTCGACGGCCAGCAGGTACTCGCAGGCGTCCGCGCCGTGCTCGGCCACCTCGTCCAGGAAGAACCGGGCGGCGAAGCGCTTGCCCTGGAGCCGGCCCTGCATGTCGGTGAACCCCAGCGCGACGGTGTGGACCTCGCCGGCGTCGACCAGGGCGCGCAGCTCGTCCAGGGTCAGCGGGGCCCGGCGCGGCTCGGTGCCGGGGGCGGTGGTGGGCGCGGCGCCGGGGGCGGCGGTGGGATCGGGCATGACGGACACCCTCCTCCTCGATCACTCAGCGAGATCAAGCGGTCACAGCGAACCGTACGGCCTGCCACTGACAGCGCGGAAGAGGGCGGACGGGTGTGGCGCGCCGATGTGCGAGGTTGGCGGCGTGGCGGGCGGTGCCGGAGGAGAATGCCCGCCATGGATCGCAGGCCTTTTGTCGGCGTCAGCACCTATCTGGTGGACGTGAGTTGGAGCGACTGGCGGAACCGCCGGGTGGCCCTGGTGCCCGAGCGGTACACCGCGTACGTACAGGAATCGGGCGGGATCGCGGTGCTGCTGCCGCCGGACGCCCCCGAACGCGCGCCGGAGGTCCTCGCCCGCCTCGACGCGCTGGTCATCGCGGGCGGACCGGACATCGACCCCGCCTACTACGGGCAGCCGCCGCACCCGCTGAGTGACGTCGACACGGTCGAACGGGACGTCTGGGAGTGCGCGCTGCTGCGGGCGGCGCTGGCGGCCGGGATGCCGCTGCTGGGCATCTGCCGGGGCATGCAGGTGCTCAACGTGGTGTGCGGCGGCACCCTGGTGCAGCACCTGCCGGACGTCGTCGAGGTCGACGTGCACGGCGGGACGCCCGGCAAGTACGGGACGCACCCGGTGCGGCCGGTGCCCGGGACGCTGCTCGGCGGGCTGCTGCCGGAGCCCGAGCTCGACGTGCCGACCTTCCACCACCAGGCGGTGGACCGGCTCGGGACCGGGCTGCGGGTCAGCGCGCACGCACCGGACGGGACGGTGGAGGCGGTCGAGGGGCCGGGCTTCACGCTCGGCGTGCAGTGGCACCCGGAGCAGGGGGACGACCTCCGCGTGATGCAGGCCCTGGTCCGCGCCGCCACGGCGGCCCGGGCGGTGCAACTGGAGCCGGTGGAGGTGGGGTAGCCCCACCCGGGCGAAGGCCGGAGGCCGGGGGCCGGGGAACGGCGGACGGGTGACGGGCCCGTACCTACCGCCCCGCGCAGTTCCCCGCGCCCCTGGTGGGGCCCGCCCATGCTGTGCGGGCCCCACACCCCCGAGCCGGGACGAGGCCCCCGCCCCGACGGACCCCACCCATCCTGTGCGGGCCCCACACGCCTGATGGATGAACGAAGCGGGGTGGAGACCGGGTGGGGGCCTTCGTGGTGGGGTCAGGCGGGGATCGGGGTGGGGAGGTGGGTGGCGGCGGTGAGGAGGGCGGGGAGCATGCGGGCGGCGTGGTCGGCGTAGCCCTGGGCGGTGGGGTGGACCCCGTCCGGGCCGAGCAGGCGGTCGGCGTGGTCGCGGAACTCCGGGCCGGAGGAGGGTGCCAGCGGTGTGCCGGTGCGTTCCGCGGCGCGGGTCTGGCGGCGGGCGAGGCGGCGGGAGCGGGGCGCGCCGAGCAGGCGGACGGGGGCGCGGAAGCCGGGGGCGTAGCCGGGGTTGGGGCAGGGGACGACGACCGGGTGCCAGCCGGTCTCGCGGAGCCGTTGCAGTAACAGCGCGAAGCGCCGCCCGGCCCGGCCGACCGGGAGCGGCAGCAGGACGTCGTTGCCGCCGACGATCAGGACCGCGATGCCCGGCCGGAGCCGTTCGGCCCGCGTCACCTGGTGCCGCAGGGCCGCCGTGGTGGCGCCGACCCGGGCGTGGACGCGCAGGTCGACCGGCCGGTCGAGGTGCTCGCCGAGGGCCTGGGCGAGGCGGGCGCCGAGGGTCTCCTCGGGGCGGCCGGCGCCGAGGCTGCGGGCGAGCGAGTCGCCGAGCATGAGCAGGGTGAGCGGCCGGTGGTCGGCGGGTTCGGGCGGTCCGTAGCGGCCGTCGGCGGGCGGGACGGACCAGTCGGCGGGCGGGCGGCTCATCAGCAGCCCGCTGTACAGCCGGGCGGCGGCGAGCCGTGCCCGGGCGAGCGGCCGACGGGAGGGGCGGGAGGGGAAGGAGGCCGGGGCGGCGGGCATGACGGGGCTCCGGGGAGAGGGAGGGAGAAGGGGTGAGGGCCAGCGTCAGGCGGCGGTGAGGACGACCGCCGCGTTCTGGCCGCCGAAGCCGCTGGAGACCGAGAGCGCGGCGTGCAGCGCGAGGCGGCGCGGCACCTTGGCGACCACGTCGAGGCCGAGCGCCCCGTCCGGTCGGTCGAGGTTGGCGGTGGGCGGGATCAGCCCGTGCTGGAGGGTGAGCACGGTGACCGCCGCCTCGATCGCCCCGGCGCCGCCCATGGCGTGGCCGATCACGCTCTTGACGGCGGTGACCGGCGGCGGCCGGTGGAAGACCCGGTGCAGGGCCGCCGCCTCCGCCGTGTCGTTGAGCCGGGTGCCGGTGCCGTGCGCGTTGACGTGGCCGATGTCGTGCGGGGCGAGTCCGGCGTCGGCGAGCGCCGCCTCGACCGCGCGGGCCAGGCCGTCGCCCTCGGGGTGGGGGGCGGTGAAGTGGTGGGCGTCGGCGGTGGAGCCGTGGCCGACCAGGTAGGCGCGTGGGCGGACGCCGCGCGCCCGGGCGTGCGCGACCCGTTCCAGGACCAGGACGCCCGCGCCCTCGCCGAGGACGAAGCCGTCCCGGTCGGCGTCGAACGGGCGGGAGGCACCGGCCGGGTCGTGCCGGCGCCGGGAGAGCGCGCCGAGCCGGTCGAAGGCGGTGGAGATCATCGGGGCGCGGCCGCTGTCGGTGCCGCCGGCCAGCACGAGGTCGCAGCTGCCCGCGCGGAGCAGGTCGCAGGCCAGGGCGAGGGCGGTGGTGCCGGAGGCGCAGGCGGTGCTGGTGGTGAGGTTGGGGCCGCGCGCGCCGAGGTCGAGGCCGACCTCGCCGGCCGCCATGTTGGGGATGGAGCGGGGCAGCATCAGCGGGGAGACCCGGTCGGCCCGGCCGTCGGCGAGCCGGGCGTACTCGGTCTCGTAGGTGTGGGTGCTGTTGGCGCTGACGCCGAGCACCACGCCGACCCGGCACCCGTCCCACTCCGCCGGGTCGAGCCGGGCGTCGGCGACGGCCTCGCGGGCCGCCAGGACGGCGAGTTGGGAGAACCGGTCGAGGCGCCGGGCGAGCCGGCCGCCGAGCCGGGCGGGTGCGTCGAAGTCCTCGGCCTGGCAGGAGAAGTCGACGGTCAGCCCGGTGAGCCGGGGGTCGGTGCGGGCGGTCGGCGTGCCGTCGAGCAGGCGCGCCCAGCTCGCCGCCGTGCCGAAGCCGGCCGGGGTGACCAGACCGAGTCCGGTGACGGCCACCGCCCGGCCGGGCTTCGCGTGCGTGCTCAACTGACGGTGCCCGCGATCAGCTTGGCATCGGTCAGGTGGGCGTCGCTCTGGTTGGCATCGGTCAGCTTGGCGTCGGCGTGGGCGGCCAGGTCGCCGAGGGTGGACTCGGGGCGGATGTCGCTGACGGTGACGCCGATCCGCTCCTCGACCAGCAGCGAGAGTTCGACCAGGGCGAGGCTGTCGAGCTCCAGCGAGGCGAGCGTGGCGCCGGGCGTCACCACGGCGGCGGAGACGTCGAACTCCTGGACCAGGCAGTCGCGCAGGACGGTGAAGGTGTCGGACACGGGAGGCCCTTTCGGTTCTTCGCTTCGGGGACGGACGAACGGTGGTGCGGTTCAGTCGAGTCGGGGTTGGCTCTCGGCTTCCAGGCGGGGTTCGGATCCGGGGCCGGCCTCGGGCACGGGCACGGGCTCGCGGCCGGGCAGCCGGAGCCAGGCGAGCAGCACGGCGAGCGCCGCGACGGCCCCGCCGACCTGGGCGGCGGCGGTCAGGCCGTCGGTGAACGCGGCCCGGTCGCCGGGCGGCGCGTCGGCCGCGGTGGTCGCCAGGACGGAGCCGAGCACCGCCACCCCGAGGGTCGAACCGACCTGCCGGGTGGCGTCGTTGAGGGCCGAGCCGACGCCGGCCATGGCGGCCGGGACGGCGCTCATCACGAGTTCGGTGGCGACCGGCGCCAGCAGTCCGGCGCCGAGCCCGGAGACCGCCTCGAAGGCGAACAGCGGCGCGTCCCCCGACTCCACACCGAGACCCGCCAGTTGGACGAATCCGACGGCGATCAGCAGCTGTCCGGCGGCGGCCGGGACGCGGGCGCCGGCGTGCCGGGCGACCACCGGTCCGAGCACGGCGCCGACGGCCAGGCCCAGCGAGAGCGGCACCATCCGCAGTCCGGCCTGCCAGGCGGAGAGGCCGCGCACCTGCTGCAGGTAGAGGGTGAGCAGGAACATCGCCCCGAACATCGCGAAGGACATCAGCGCCAGGCAGAGGGTGGCCGGCCAGACCGGTCCCCCGCGCAGCAACCGGACCGGCACCATCGCTTCCTCGCAACGGAATTGGCGGCGGGCGAAGAGGGCGAACAGCACCCCGGCGACGGCCAGGGCGGCGAGCACGGCCGGACTGGTCCAGCCCCGGCCGGGCGCCTCGATGATGCCCCAGACCAGGGCGAGCAGGGCGGCGCAGGAGAGCGGCACGCCGAGCCGGTCCAGCGGACGGGCCCCGGGGTCGCGGGACTCCGGCACCACCGGGGTGACGGCCAGCAGCACCGCCACCACGGGGAGGTTGAGCCAGAACGCGGCCTGCCAGCCGTGCCGTTCCACCAGCCAGCCGCCGACCACCGGACCGAACAGGGCGCCGACGCCGGCCACCGCCGCCCAGATGCCGATCGCCCGCCGCCGGTCGTCCGGCGCGCGCAGGACGTGCACCACGGTGGAGAGGGTGGCGGGCATGAACAGCGCCGCGCCGAGGCCCATCGCACAGCGGGCGGCGACGAGTTCGGCCGGGTCGCGGCCGAGCGCGCCGGCCACCGAGGCGAGCGAGCAGAGGACGAGTCCGGCGGCGAAGGCGCGCCGCCGGCCGTAGCGGTCGCCGAGGGCGCCGGCGGCGAGCACGCAGCCGCCGAGGGCGAGTGCGTAGCCGTCGACGATCCACTGGGTCTCGGCGAGGGTGGGGCCGAGGTCGGCGCGCAGGCCGGGGATCGCCACGTTGAGGACGGTGAAGTCCAGCCCGAGCAGGAAGAGCGCGGCGCAGACGACGGCCACCGCCGCCCAGGCCCGCCGTCGCCCGACCGGTGCGGGATCCGGGCCGCCGGTGGGAGCCGCGGCTTCGGTGGGAGCGGGAGCTTCGGCGGGAGCGGTGGCCCCGGTGGGGGCCTCGGCGGGGCCGGGCGGCGTGGCGGGGCCGGGTGCCTCGGCGGTCGTGGGGTGCACGCGGGCCTCAGACCGGCAGCCGGAGCGGCTCGTCACGCCGCCGGAAGCCGATCCGGTACAGCGTGGCGGCGCCGCGCAGGAAGGTGACCTCGCAGGCCCGCAGGTACCGCCGGTAGCGGTGGTAGCCGTCCGGGCCGACCAGTTCCTCCGCCGCCGCGCGGGCCCGCAGCAGCCGGGCGGACCAGGCGGCCAGGGTGCGCGCGTAGTCCTCGGCGGAGGCGCGGACGGTGGTGACGGCGAAGTACGGGTCACTGGCGAGGACGATCTCGCCCAGCCGGGGCAGCACCGCGCCGGGGAAGATCTCGGCGGCGACGAAGGAGCCGACCGGGCCGTCCCCGCCGGCCACCCCGTCATAGGCGATGGTCTGCAGCGACATCCGGGCGCCGGGGCGCAGCCAGCCGTGGCAGCGTTCGAAGTAGGCGCGGTAGGCGGCGAGCCGACCGGCGGCGTCGAGGTCGGCGGTGGCGAAGTGTTCGAAGGCGCCGACGGAGACGATGCCGTCGTAGGGCCGCTCGGGGTGGTGCCGGTCCCAGCCCTCCAGGCGGACGTCGACGCCGGGCAGGCCGAGGGAGCGGACGTGGGCGTGCTGGGCGCGGGAGAGGGTGAGCCCGGTGGCCTCGGCGGCCCGGCCGGTGCGGACGGCGTGGGCGAGCAGGCCGCCCCAGCCGCAGCCGACGTCGAGCAGCCGCAGTCCGGTACTGGGGGTCGAGGCGGTGCCGCCGGTGCCGGGACGGGGCGCCCCGGCCAGGTCGAGGTGCAGGTCGAGCTTGGCGCGCTGGGCGCGGGGCAGGGCGGTGGTGTGGGGTTCGGCGGGGTCGATGCCGTCCCAGACGGCGGCGGAGTAGGTGCGCGTCTCGTCGAGCCAGAGGGCGTAGAACTCGTTGCCGAGGTCGTAGTGGAACTCGATGTCGGCGGCGCTGGTGCCGATGCCGACGGTGGTGGCGGTCATGCCTCTCCTGCTCTTGGGGGGCGGGTCGCGATGGCGTGCCGGGTGGCGCCCGGCGGCGCCGGTCAGGCGGTGGCGGCCCGTTCGCGGCGGGCGGCGCGGACGGCGAGCGCCTGTTCGCGGCGTTCGACGAACCGGGCGGCGCGGGCGTCCAGCCGGGCGAGGTGGTCGGCGAGCCGTTCGCGGGCCTGTTCGCCGGCCGGGCCGAGGCCGGTGAGCTCGAACACCCCGAGGGCGCGGAGCAGCGGGACGAGCACCTCGTCGTGGTGGACCCGCAGGTCGTAGACGCCGGCCACGGCGATCTCACCGGCCAGCCGGGCGTACCCGGGCATGCCCTGGCCGGGCATGGCGAACGCGCGGACGGTGGCATCGAGCCGGGTGAGCACCTGGCCGGGGGCCAGCTCCAGGGCCGCGCGGAGCAGTTCGCGGTAGAAGACCATGTGCAGGTTCTCGTCCTGGGCGACCCGGGCGAGCAGCCGGTCGCAGACCGGGTCGCCGCTGAGCCGGCCGGTGTTGCGGTGGCTGACCCGGGTGGCGAGTTCCTGGACGGCGGCGTAGCAGACGACGCCGAGCGCGCCGGTCGGTTCGGGGACGGCGCCGGTGGCGACCTGGGCCATCCGGGCGCGTTCGAGGGCGATCGGGTCGACGGCGCGGGAGGCGTGCAGGTAGGCGCGGATGGCGCAGGCGTGCCGGTCCTCCTCGGCGGTCCAGTGGTGCAGCCAGGCGCCCCAGGCGCCGTCGCGGGAGGTCTGGGCGCCGATGGTCCAGTGGTAGCCGGGGAGGTTGTCCTCGGTGAGCAGGTTGACGACGAGGGCGGAGCGGACGGCCGGGGCGAGCGTGGAGTGCTCGGGCCGCCAGGGCTCGCCGTCGAGCGGGCCGTCGAAGTCGCGGCCGAGGCTCCACGGCACGTACTGGTGCGGGAACCACTCGCGCGCCGTCGCGAGATGACGGTTCATCAGCACCTCGACGATGGGCTCCAGTTCGGCGAGCCAGTGGACGGCTCCGGCCGTGTCGATCTTCACGGGCGTCGATCGTGGCGCAGGCGCACGGGGGCGCGCAAACCGGCTTCACTCGGTCGGGTGAGCCCCTTTCGCGTGGTTCACGCCGGTGGCGGTGAGGTCGCGCCGGAGCTCACGCCGGCGACCGGACGGCCGCCCGCGCGGGGGTGGCGGGCACACGCGCGGGGTCGACGGACGCTCGCGCGGCCACGGCCGTCACGCCGGGGGCAGTCCGGCCGCCGTGGCGAGCACGCCCGCCACCCCGGCCGCCAGCAGCGCGAGCACCACCCCGCGCCGGGCGGCGACCAGCCAGAGCAGCGCCCCGGCCAGCACGCCCCACTGCCAGCCGTACCCGAGCGCGGCCGCGAGCGGCAGCGCCGAACCGGCGATGGCGCCGATCACGGCCGGTCCGGCGCCGGTGAGGAAGTCCTGCACCCGCCGGTCCGCCCGCAGCCGGTCGAAGTGGCGGCCGCCGAGGATCACGAACAGGAAGGACGGCGCGAAGGCGACCGCCGCCGCGAGCAGCCCGCCGGCGATCCCGGCGGCCGCGTAGCCGACCACGGCCACGGTCTGGACCACCGGCCCGGGGGTGACCTGGCCGAGGGCGACGGCGTTGAGGAACTGTCCGTCGGTCATCCAGTGGTAGCGGTTGACCGCGTCGTCCCGCATCAGCGGGATGATCACGAATCCGCCCCCGTACGAGAGCGCCCCCACCTTGAACGCCACCCAGGCCACCGCGGCGAGCCCGCCGAGCGCGGGCAGCCCGGCGGCCAGCGGCAGGGCGGCGGACCGGCGCGCCTTCCGCCCCGGCCCGCCGTCCATGTCCCGGCGGCCCCGGGCACGGACCGCCACCTCGGCCAGTCCCGCCGCGATCAGCACCAGGACCAGCCAGGGCCCGGTGAGGACCGCCGCGCCGGCGCCGGCCAGCGCGTACCCCGCCCACCGGGCGCGGGCGGCCCGGCTCCGGCCCGCCCGGGTGAAGCTGCCGGGGATCAGCGAGGTGGCGGCCTGCACGGCGACCGCCGGGACGGCCGCCCCGGCGCCGGCGGCCGCGCCGAGCACCCAGAGCGGCGGGTCGCCGGCCAGGAAGAGGACGGCGAGGGCGAGGATCAGCGCCAGTCCGGGGGCGATGAAGCAGACTCCCCCGACCAGCGCGCCCGGGGTGCCGCGCAGCCGCCAGGCGGTGAGGATGGCGAGCTGGGTGGAGGCCGGACCGGGGAGCAGGTTGGTGGCCGCGATGCCGTCCTCGAACTCCGCCGGGGTCAGCCAGCGCCGCCGTTCCACGCAGAGCCGGCGCAGCAGCAGGATGTGCGCGGGCGGTCCGCCGAAGCCGGTGACCCCGATCCGGCCCCATTCGCGGGCGATCGTCCCCAGGCTCACCCGTCCGGTCGGCTCCATGCGCGTCTCCCCTGTTCAGCGGCGGCGTGACGATACCCGACGGGGGTTACGGCCCGGCGGCGGCGACGGCAATGACAACGGTCTCCAATGCAGCCTTTGGATCTTCGTTCGATCTGCGGTTCACTTTCGAGTGCGGGGCCGTCGTGCGCTCCGCCCCTTACCCCCGTGCGTTCAGGAGCTCCAGGAGAGGACTTCGATGGTCGGCCACGAGCACTCCCACGATGATCATGAGCATGACCACAAGCCGGGCAAAAGCCACAACCACGGCCACAGCCATGGCGGGCACTCACACGGCGGCCACGGCGGCCACTCGCACGGCGTCGCCGCCGACGCGGACCGCCGCTGGCTGCTCAGCGCCCTCGCACTGATCGTGGTGTTCATGGCCGGCGAGGTGGTGGTCGGCTTCGCCGCCCAGTCGCTGGCCCTGATCTCGGACGCCGCGCACATGCTCACCGACGCCGCGTCGATCGTCCTCGCCCTGATCGCCATGCGGCTCTCCGCCCGCCCGGCGCGCGGCGGCTACACCTACGGCCTCAAGCGCGCCGAGATCCTCTCCGCCCAGGCCAACGGGGTGACCCTGCTCGTCCTCTCGGCCTGGCTCGGCTACGAGGCGATCACCCGGCTGTTCGAGCCGCCGGAGGTGACCGGCTCGCTGGTCCTGATCACCGCGCTGATCGGCATCGTCGTCAACCTGGCCGCCACCTGGTGCATGTCCAAGGCCAACCGCAGCTCGCTGAACGTCGAGGGCGCCTTCCAGCACGTGCTCACCGACCTGTACGCGTTCATCGCGACCGCCGTGGCCGGCGTGATCGTGGTGACCACCGGCTTCGCGCGGGCCGACTCGATCGCCTCGCTGATCGTGGTGGCGCTGATGCTGAAGGCCGGCATCGGCCTGGTCCGGGACTCCGGGCGGATCTTCCTGGAGGCCGCCCCGGCCGGCGTCGACCCGGACGCGGTGGCGGACCGGCTGGTCGCCCAGCCGCTCGTCGAGGAGATCCACGACCTGCACATCTGGGAGATCACCTCGAACCAGCCGGCGCTCTCCGCGCACATCCTGGTCACCCCCGGCGGCGACTGCCACGCCGTCCGGCGCGAACTCCAGCGCCGGCTCGCCGACGAGTACGGCATCACCCACAGCACCCTCCAGGTCGACCACGTCGGCGAGGACGAGGCGGGCGCGCTGCTCCAGATCACCACCCCTGGCGACCTCACCCCCGAACACTGCGCCGACGCCCACGGCCCCGTCCACCGCGCCGGCCCGCACGAGCACTGACCGCGTTCCCTGTCCGCCCGGTACGGCATGATCGGAGGCGTGACCGCACCCCGCCTGATGCTGCTCGACTCCGCCAGCCTCTACTTCCGGGCCTACTACGGCGTGCCGGACACCCTGCGGTCCCCGCAGGGTGAGCCGGTCAACGCCGTCCGGGGCCTGCTCGACTTCATCGCCCGGCTCGTCCAGGACCACCGGCCCGACCAGCTGGTCGCCTGCATGGACGCCGACTGGCGCCCGCAGTGGCGGGTGGACCTCATCCCCTCCTACAAGACCCACCGGGTCGCCGAGGCCGCCGAGGACGGCGAGGAGGAGGTGCCGGACACCCTCGCCCCGCAGGTCCCGGTGATCGAGCAGGTCCTGGACGCGCTCGGCATCGCCCGGATCGGCTCCCCCGGCTACGAGGCGGACGACGTGATCGGCACCCTCACCGCCCGCGCCACCGGCCCGGTCCAGATCGTCACCGGCGACCGCGACCTCTTCCAGCTGGTGGACGACGCCCGCGCGATCACCGTGCTCTACCCGGTCAAGGGGATGGGCAACCTGCAGGTCACCGACGACGCGCTGCTGCTGGAGAAGTACGGCGTGCGCGGCGCCCAATACGCCGACCTGGCCGCCCTGCGCGGGGACGCCAGCGACGGCCTGCCCGGCGTCAAGGGCATCGGCGAGAAGACGGCGGCCCAGCTGATCCACGAGTACGGCGAGCTGGCCGACATCCGGGCCGCCGCGCTCGACCCGGCGTCCAAGCTCACCCCGGCCCGCCGCCGGAACATCGTCGAGGCCGCCCCCTACCTCGACGTCGCCCCGACCGTGGTCCGGGTCGCCGCCGACATCCCGATCCCCGCCTTCGATGCCACACTCCCCACCGAGCCGCTGGACCCGATGACCCTGGAGTCCCTGGCCACCCGCTGGAACCTCGGCACCTCCCTGGAGCGGGTCCTGGAGTCCCTCTCCGCCTGAGCCTCACCCCTCTTTCGGGCCCGTCGCGCACGCCGCGACGGGCCCTTTGCTTTGCTCTGCCATGAACTCTTGACCGCAATCTACTTTGCGATGCAAAGTGTGTGCACTGACACGACGTCACGAGGGGTGGAACATGGACACACTGCACCGGGACGACCCGGCCGGACTGCTCGCCGCCACCGAGGGACTACGCGCCCGGGCCCGCACCCGGCTGCGCGGCGCGGGCGTCCCGCTGCTCGGCTTCGGCCTGCTCGCCCTGGCGGCGGTGCCGATCGCCGGGCAGGCCTACAACTTCGGCGCCAACGGGCGGAGCATCACCTCGTACCCGTACTTCGCCTACTCGGAGTACATCGATCTCTGCGTCTCCCACAGCATGGACGGCCCGTGCCAGCGGGGTGACTTCGACGGTGCGATCCTGCGCTTCCTCGGCTGGGGGATCTGGTTCGCGCTGCTCCCGCTGGCCTGGTTCGCCCTGGCCCGCTGGTACCGGCGGCGCGGCGAGGCCCGCGGCATCGTCCCGCACCGCAACGCCTGGCTCAGCAGCACGGCCATCGCCACGGTCCTGGTCATCGCCGTCGTGCTCACGCTGGTCTTCGCCCACCGGGTGCCGTTCTCGCTCTCCATACTCGGGAACGACTACGCCTCCCCCTGGTACGTGGTCGGCGTCGGCCTGCTCGTCCTCGGCCTGACCGAACGCAGCCCGCTGGTGGCCGGCACCGGCCTCGTCCACACCGTGCTGCTCACCCTCTACCTGGGGGCCGACTGGGACAGCGGCTGGCTGCCGTGGCTCGGCCGCTCCGGCAGCGGCTGGCTCGACGGCCCGCAGCCGAAGGCGCTGGTGCTCGCCGCCCTCCTGCTCGCCGCCGGCCTGGCCCAGTGGACCGCGGAACGCCGCACGCCCGCCGCATCCCGTACGGTCACCCCATGAGCACTGCGGACGAGACCGAGGAGCGGCACCCGACCCTGGCCCTGGACGACACCGTCCACCAGCGGGTCCGGCTCGGCATCCTGGCCATCGCCCGCGAGGCCGAGAGCGTCGAGTTCGCCTTCCTCAAGCAGGAGCTGGGCCTGACCGACGGCAACCTCTCGCGCCACCTCAAGGTCCTGGAGGAGTCCGGCCTGGTCGCCGTCAACAAGGGCTACGCCGGCCGCCGCCCCCGCACCTGGATCACCCTCACCCCCAACGGCGCCCACGCCCTAGACCACGAACTCCGCGCCCTCCGCGCCCTCGTCCACCGCCTAGAAGCCGCCGGCCCGCCCCCGGCCACGGAGTAGGAGGAACCGGGAACCGAACGGTGGCGGCCCCTCGCTTCTGCGAGGGGCCGCCGCCGTTCACCTCCACTGCACAGGAAGTCGGACGGGCCGACTTCCTGTGCAGTAGAGATGCACTAATGGGCGTGATGGTCGAACTCACCGGCCTTGGCACCCCGAAGGAACCGGGCAAAACCAGCAGGGGTGGTGCGGATGACGATGTCACCGTCATCGGACTCGCGGACTTCGACCATCCCGTCCATGGTCCGGACCTCCACGCAGTTCTCACTCGAGCTGCTGAAGGAAGACTTCCGCCAGTTGCGCTGATGCATTTCGGTCCTCACAGGTCTCGGGCCGTCCGAACGATCAGCTCGCGTGATTCCTCATCGGTGAGCGCGGCCTTCTCGATGCGGTCGAAGATGGCACGGTAGGAGCCGAGTTCGCTCGGCGCGTCGAAGAAGAACGGGCCGCGCGAGGACTCCATTTCGACGGTATCAAGCTCCGGAACCTCGCCGAAGCTGTAGATGATGCTCTCGATCGGCCCCGGATGGGTGTCCACGCTGAAGGGGATCACGCGGATGCTTATGTTGTCCCTGAGCGAGTCATCGACCAGACAGTCGAGCTGCTGCCGCAGTACGGCGGTGCCGCCGAAGCGTGTGACCAGGCAGGACTCGTGGAGGTATGCCTCCAGCTTCCTCTGAGGATTCCGGAGGAGGATGTTCCTCCGCTGCGTCCGGAAGGCGGTCCGCAGATCGACCTCTTGAACGGTGAGCGGCGGGATCGTCCGACCGAACATCCCCTTCGCATAGTCGCCGGTCTGCAGGAGCCCCGGCAGGAATGCGCACGTCCACACCTTGATCGGTCCTGCGGCGAAATCCTCATGCTCCGCGGATTCGAGGAAGGGGCTGGGGAGCAGGCCGCGGTACTCCTCCCACCATCCTTTCGTCCGATCCTGCGTCATGTTGCCCAACGCGTCGATCAGGGGATCGTTGAGGCACTTGCAGGCGTTGGCGATGGCGCGCAGACGCTGACGACTGACTCCGATCCGGCCGGACTCCATCTGGCTGATCTGGCTCACGTCGATGTCGAGGATCCTGGCGAGTTGCGGACCGCCGAGCGTGGCAGCCTCGCGAATCCTCCGCAGCTCGGCACCGAGCCGGCGTTGCCTCAGGGATGGGTGACGGCGTGGCGGCATGCGTTCGTTTCCTCACGTGGATGGGGCCAAGTCTGCCCTCTGGCAGGCGGATCGGTCCATCGATCTTCTCGGCTTCCCACTTGGGAGTGATGTTTGAGTGCATGAGTATCACATAGGGAACTCTTGCTGTAGCGTCGGCCTCAGTCGCGATCCGACGGATCGTCAGCACGGACTGTTTGCCGGGCGGTAGGCACCTACCGCCTCTCACGCCGCAGGGCACCGACCTGCGGCGACGCGTCTCCCTCCATCCCTCCCCCGCCTCTTCCTCGGAGGTTTCTCATGCGCGCCCCCAACCCGCCCGACTGGACCGCCGCCCGCAGCGAGCTGCGGGCGGCCCACTCCCACGCCAGCAGGCCGCAGGACAACATACACCACGCCGAACACCCCCACCACGAGCACAACTA